>JAMWDE010000026.1 GCA_023818905.1 Candidatus Omnitrophota bacterium
ATCATGTTGAGGATGCCAACAGTCGTAATCTGTCACCGCGGCTAATGTAGCATAACATATCTCTGCCTCTCTGGCTAACTTCGCCTCTGACATATTAGTCATACCAATCACATCCATACCCCAACTACGGTAGAGTTGAGATTCTGCTAAGGTAGAAAATGCCGGACCCTCCATATTAAGATAGGTGCCGCCTTTATGGACATCCAATCTTAATGTATTAGCTGTCTCATAAAGTATACTGCTAAGCTCTTCGCATACGGGATGGGCAAACATAATATGAGCCACTATCCCTTCATCAAAAAAACTTGTCTTTCTTGCATAGTTGGTCCGATCCACAAATTGGTCAACTATTACAAAATCCAAAGGTTTTATCTCTTCTTTAAGACTACCACAGGCGGTAACTGAAATGATCCTTTCTACGCCTAACTTTTTCATCCCAAATATATTCGCCCTATAATTAATTTGACTGGGTGGTATCCGATGACCGACTCCATGGCGAGGCAAAAACACAATCTCTCGGTCCTCCAAAGTCCCTATAGTAAATTTATCTGAGGGCTTACCAAAAGGCGTATCGAGTTCCTCTTGCCTTACATCCTTAATACCTTCAAGGTCATACAAACCACTTCCTCCGATTATACCTATACGAGCCATATCATCTCCTTGCTAGCTCCTTTGCCCGCTTAAACGCTGCATTAACTGCATCGGTAAGCGTTCCATTGTGACGTAAAACTTCTAGGGCAGCCTCAGTAGTCCCGCCCTTTGAAGCGACTCTATTTATCAGTTCTTCACATGACCAATTCTTTTCTATTAATAAAGAGATGGTGCCATTTACAGTACGCTCAGAAAGACATGCAGCCAGCGTCCTATCAAAACCGAGGTTGATTGCCGCCCGGGTCAACTCTTGGATAAACTCATCTTTCTTAGAATTTACATTAGCCCTGTCTTTAATATAATAACAAAAATATGCTGGGCCACTCCCTGAAATTGCAGTTATCATATCAAGCATACTCTCATCATCAAAAGTAACTGCAAGGCCTATATGGCTAAACAACTGCCAGGCAAAATCAAAATCTTTCTCATCAGCAAACTTACCTTTACATAATCCGGCTACACCTTCACCTATCTGTGCTGGCAGATTAGGCATAACCCTAACCACACGCACCTTTCCTAATCTGTTCTCAAAATAACTCGTAGTTATACCTGCGGCTATACTAATAATAAGTTGATCTTTTAAGTTACCTTTAATATCCTCAATCAGATTATCCATATCTTGCGGCTTTACTGCTAATATTATCGCTTCAGATTTTGCCATTAACTCAGATAGATCGTTAGCTACCTCTATATATTTATCGTTTATAGCCTTTATCTTGTCAAAGGCGATTATTCTAAATTGTTTTTTGGCGTACTCAGCAATAGCTGAGCCCATATTACCGAAACCAATTATACCCAACATACCTTATTCATTCTCCAAATATAGCCCTGCCCAATCTTATCATCGTAGCACCCTCTTCAATCGCTATCTCAAAATCATTGGTCATACCCATCGATAACACTGATAGGTCACAATTAGAAATCCGCATTAGATTTATATCATCTCTAATCTCTCTTAACATCCTAAAATACGGTCTTGCTTGCTCAGGATTATAAACCAAAGGGGCAATAGTCATCAATCCTTTTATGCTTATATTTTTTAATTTGGATGCCTCTCTTAAAAGTTCAGTTATCTCATTAGGCTTAAGCCCAAATTTTGTTTCCTCGCTTGAAGTCTTTACTTCAAATAGGATATCCTGAATCTTATTTATCCTGGCTGCCTGTTTATCAATCTCTTGAGCTAAGTGCAGGCTATCTACAGAATGAATCAAATCAAATATACGTACTGCCTCCTTCACCTTATTAGTCTGCAGATGACCTACCATATGCCATTTTATTTTTTGGATATAAGGTGTAACTTTTAAGAGATTGTACTTAACAGTTGCCTCTTTAACTCTATTCTCACCAATATCAGTTATACCTGCATTGATAGCCTCTATTATTTGGTCTGTAGTTCTACCTTTGCTGATAGCCACAATGGTAATCTGACGGGGATCTCTATTTATCTTGGAACAAACCTCCAGAATACGTTGGTGAACCTTAAGGAGATTCTCTTTAACCATCAGATTTACAAATATTATACACACAAAAGTTATAGGGTCAAATGTAATTCTGACAGTAAAAACCAGTAAGAATATGTATTATTGAAACGCTACGTTACAGTTTTAAACCACTGCCCCTAACTTTAGAGTACGAAAGAAGCGTAAACTTGGTGTCAGATACGCTTTGATTCAACTCCAACGTTAATTTAAGATAAGTTTTAATTTGCTATAAGGATAATAGCTATATTCTAATTTGTTGTCTTACAATGCAACGTAACAATGATAATATTACAAATTATGATAGCGGAAATCAAAGATAAAGTTTAAATATAACCGATTCAGAAAAAACTCTACTACCTTAATAACGTAACAAAAATAATAAAATCAAAAAAGGGACGGCTCACAAAACCGTCCCTATGATTAGTTGCGGGGGACAGATTTGAACTGTCGACCTTTAGGTTATGAGCCTAACGAGCTACCAGACTGCTCCACCCCGCTATCATCGTTCGCTATAGGCGATTCATGGGTTTTTAGGTAAACAAATATGGGACACTAAATACACAGGCAATCTATTCTTTCTCTTCTGGAACTATCTTAATAGGGATCTCTCCCTTCGGCACAATACCCATTTTATCTCGGGCAATCTTCTCTTGATAAACAGGATCACTCTGGATGCGTTTAAGCTCCTGTTCTAAAAGATAATTTTCTATTTTTAGATTTTTGATTTTGGTCTCTAAATCTAAATTCCTATCTTTTAACTCTCGCAACTTTGTATACCCTGGCAAAAATACCACTAACAATAAAACCGCTAAGCCAAAAAGCCAAAATGCCCTCTTAAATACCACTAACATTGCTATCTCAAGATTTTGCCTGCATAAACTGCGCGCTGACCTAATTCTTCTTCTATCCTTAAAAGTTCATTATACTTACAGATTCTGTCTGAACGGGATAAAGAACCTGTTTTTATCTGGCCAATACCCGTGGCTACTGCCAAGTGAGCAATAGTCGTGTCCTCTGTCTCTCCAGAACGGTGAGAAATAATCGCTCTGTATTTATTTTTCTTGGCCAGATTTATCGTCTTAAATGTCTCTGATAAAGAACCTATCTGATTTACCTTTACTAGTATAGCATTTCCTACTTTTTCTGCAATACCTTTCTTAAAAATATCTGGATTCGTAACAAAAATATCGTCGCCCACTAACTGTGTATTCTGACCTAGCTGCTGGGTCATCTTATGCCATCCCGACCAATCGTGCTCAGAAAGTCCATCCTCTATAGAAATGATGGGATACTTACTGACCCAGGTTTTATAGAGCGAAATCAAATCAGCGCAGGAGTAATTTGAATTCTCAAATTGATAATTTCCATCTTTATAAAAAGAACTTGCAGCACAATCTAAAGCCAAGTATATATCTTTTCCTGGCTTGTAACCTGCTTTTTCAATTGCTTGCAAAATCAAATTTATTGCCTCCTCATTTGTATTTAAGCGAGGAGCAAACCCGCCCTCATCTCCCACAGAAGTTACCAGCCCTTTAGACCTTAAGATAGATTTTAGGTTGTGAAAGACCTCAGCTGCGTATCTTAAAGCCTCCCGGAAAGTGGGTGCACCAGACGGCACAATCATAAACTCTTGAATATCCAGATTATTGTCCGCATGTAGCCCGCCATTTAAAATATTCATCAAAGGTATGGGTAGAATCCTAGCATCCTTTCCACCTAAGAATTTATACAAAGGCTGTCTCTTAGAAATACTAGCAGCCTTTACTACTGCTAGCGAAACCCCCAATATAGCATTTGCTCCAAGATGAGATTTGTTGGACGTCCCATCTAACTCTAAGAGTACTTTATCTATTTTCTTATAATCTGGATTTAATCCTTTTATCCTAGATGCAATAACTGTATTTACATTCTCTACTGCCTTTAAAACTCCTTTACCTAAATATCTCTTTTTGTCTCCATCTCTTAATTCCAGTGCCTCATTCTCTCCAGTAGAGGCTCCTGAAGGCACAGCCGCACGACCCAAAGTACCGTTATCTAAGATTATATCTACCTCAACAGTGGGGTTGCCACGCGAATCTAAGATTTCTCTCGCCTTAACATATATAATCTTTGCCATATCTCTATCCCTCCATCAAAATATATTGAGATAATAAAGTTATTATATTATACATATTTTATATAAGTATGGCAATATTTTTAATAAATCTTAAAAAGAATTTGACTAAAATGGTTTGGCATGTTATTTTATTAGATGAATAGATGAAAAAAGGAGCAAAGATGAGTCTTGAATGGAGGAAGATAAGATTCTATTGGAAACTATATTGGATAAGGATCCTATTGATTACAGGAATGACCTTCTTAGGAGTATCTCTTATCTTTCTTATCATAAGAGGGATACGCGCCTGGAATGAAGTAGAATCGTATCTACGCCAGACGCAACTGGCAGTACTACCTCTACAGATCTACTCTCAGATAGTAATGGGCATTATCTGGGGCGTGGTTTATGTATTTATGTGGTACTGGCTACTCTACAAAAGAGGAGGCCAAGCATTCACCCAGGTAGCCAAAAAAACTATCAGAGGAGAAGACCTAAAGGTTACCTGGAATGACGTTATTGGTATGGATGAGGCAAAACAAGAAGCACTGGAGGTGGTAAGACTTATCAAAGACCGTGCAGAACTCCAGCGTATCGGTGGTAAAATCTTAAGAGGTATACTCATGTTAGGTCCTCCTGGTTGTGGAAAGACCTATCTTGCCAAGGCTATAGCCACAGAGGCGAATATGCCATTTATTGCGATGTCCGGCTCAGAATTTGTAGAAATGTTTGTAGGAGTTGGTGCAGGAAGAATCCGTAGTCTATTTAAGAAGGCTAGGCAATTAGCTGAACTTCACGGTGGATGTATTATCTTTATAGATGAGATAGACGCAGTGGGTGCACAGAGAGCGCCTGATGTAGGCTTTGGAGGACAAACTGAAACTAATACCACCCTAAATCAACTCTTGGTAGAGATGGATGGTCTTAAAGAAAAGGATTTAAACATAGTAATCATCGGTGCTACCAATATGCCTGAGTATTTTCTAGATGCAGCGCTCCTTAGGCCTGGTCGTTTTGACCGCAAGATTTATGTAGATAAACCAAATCTTCAAGATAGAGAGAAGTTATTTAATTATTATCTCAGCAAAGTAATCTATGACCCTGATGATGTCAAGATTGACCGTTTGGCCCGTATAACTGTAGGCAATAGCCCTGCGGATATCGCCAATATCGTCAGAGAAGCAGCCCTGATTGCTGTACGTAACAGAAGAACAGCTATAACTATGAAGGATATTGATGAAGCCAGAGAAAGGATAGCTTTAGGTATAAAACGTAGAATCAACCTCACAGAAAAAGAAAAATGGCAGGTTGCCTATCATGAGGCAGGTCATGCCATAATCACCTATCTTTTAGTTCCCACAAAAGATGTCTTTAAGATAACCATCACTCCACGCGGACACACAGGAGGAGCAACCTGGGTACCTGAACGAGAAGAGATACTTATCGAAGACCAAAGGCAACTACTAAATGAAATCAAGATCTCTTTGGGCTCATATGCTGCAGAAAGAATAAAATTTGGATTCAACACTGCTGGTGTAGGTGGAGATTTTGCCAATGCCTTATATACCGCACATAATATGGTCTGGCGTATGGGCATGGGAAAATCAGGGCTAATTGGAGATTTCCATGCTTTGGATTTTTACCGCAGAATAGGAGGCAATGTTCTGATATCGGAGGAGATAAAAACCCGCTTAGATAACGATGTTCAAGAAATAATGCAAAACTGTCTACAGGAGGTGACAGAACTATTAAAAAAAGAAATGCCCCTTCTTGAACGCTTAGCTAAAGAGCTTGTTCTAAAGGGAGAACTCAATTACGATGAGATTGAAGCAATATTTAAAGAGTTTGGTAAGAGTCGTCCTGCTGCTTAACCCCATTTTTTTCCTTTGCCTCATCTATGGTTGTTCTACCTCTACACAACCTACCTACGTAAAAGAAAATCTAAGCGAGGCCGTTCAAGATATCTGCAAGAAGGAATACAACCTATATGTAAAATCAAAATTGGTAGGTGAGACATTATGGGTCTATCTCCCCTTAGAGGATATACTTACCAAATCCGATAAACCTGAAAAATATATAGATAAATTTTCTATAGAGACATTCAGTGAAAGTTTTGATGCGGGATTTATCAGGTTAGACTATGCTATCAGAGCCATACCAGATACGGAGAAATACCAGGATTACAAATATAATGAGGATGTATTTAAAAAAATAAATATCCTCTGGCGGGTTTTAAGAAGAATTATCTTTAGCCTTGACCGCTCAAAACAACCAGAACCAAGATTTTACTGTTTAGTGGTTGCGGATATCAAAAATGGTTTTGTGGTTAAGGAGATATTCTATTATTTGGATATCAAAAAGGTTTCTTATGAATACATCTCCTGGGGAGAATATCAACATCGTGTTATCCAAGAGACGTATTTTTTACCTTTTGTTATAGGTGATAAGGAAGGGAGGTCCTTTGACTATGAGGACATAACCTTAAAGGATTTTATCTTGGCTCAGATTCAACATCGTATAAAGTTAAAATTTCAAAAACCAGAAGTAGACAAAAACGTTGATATAGATAAAGAGATACTTAAAATAGTTGCCTTTACTATAAAGACGTATGAATTTAAGGAATTTTATTCCTTAGAATTAAATAACCTTATTACTCAAAATCGTATCTTACTAAATCAAACTGCACTTTTAAATCGACCTATTGATTAAATAAATCAAGAGATAATCTTTACCCTCCTTGCCTCTATCTTTAATCTACCTTCCAAAAATAATCTTATCGCCTCGGGGTAAATCTGATGTTCTATTTTATGAATCCTCGTCTCTAAGGACTGCAGTGTATCATCTTCTCTTATCTTAACCGCCTTCTGTAACACTATCGGACCGTGATCCATCTCCTCATCTACAAAATGTACAGTTACGCCTGTAACCTTTACTCCATAATCAAAGGCATCCTTTATCCCCTCTGTTCCCTTAAAGGAAGGTAAAAGCGCCGGATGGATATTTAAGATTCTATCTTTATAACGGTTGACAAACTCTGGACTTAAGAGTCGCATAAAACCCGCCAGAACAATCAAATCAATTTTATTTTCTTCTAAATGCTGGATAATTTTTTCTTCAAATTCCTTTTTACTTACAAAATCTTCTCTTTTCACCAATGCCACTTTTATCCCCGCGCGCCTTGCCCGGGCAATTACGCCAGCCTTAGGCTCATCGCAAACCAATAGAGATAGATTTGCCTTAATCTTGCCCTTCTTTACTGCGCGTACAATTGCGCTAAAATTTGTCCCCCTTCCTGAAGCAAATACTGCAATATTCACTTAAAGACCTCCTTTTTATCTATTCTCTAATATGGATAGTCTTCATAGGGCAAGCCTTTACACATTCTTTGCAGGAATTACATTTACTATAATCTATAACCGCTAATTTATCTAGAACTTGAATGGCGCCTACGGGACAGACTTGTTCGCATCTCCCACAGGCGATACAGCCTACTGAGCAGAATAGTCTGGTATCCTTACCTGTATCGTGTGAACTGCAGGCAACATAAACACTACTGGTAACAGGTATAAGACTAAACAATCTCTTAGGACAAACTTCTACGCATCTATTGCAAGCCCTACATTTGTCTTTATCTACCTTGGGAATATCCTCTTCTGACATAGTTATGGCACCAAATGGACAGGCCTTCACACAACTACCAAAACCTAAACAGCCATAGATACAACTCTTTTGCCCTCCCAATAGAAGATTTGCTCCGATACAATCTTGAATGCCTTTATATAAGAATCTATCTTGAGCCCTTCTACCGCCATTGCAGTGGAGGGTAGCTACCAATGCTGTTTTATCCTCTATTTTCTTACCTAACAACTCAGCGATCTTCTGTCTTGCCCCTACCTCGCTTACCTTACAGGTCTCTATATCCACCTTACCGGTTAATAGGGCCTCAGCAAACCCTTCGCAGCCTGCATTACCACAGGCGCCGCAATTTGCGCCCGGCAGTAGTTCTGTAATCTTTTCTAAGCGAGGATCATTTTTTTTAACTGCAAACCTCTGTGAAGCAACTGCCAGGCCTATACCAAAGAATAAGCCTAAAATACCTAATATTAGAATTGGAATTAAAATATCCATTAGAATCTAAAGCCATTAAAACCTAAAAAACTCAACCCCATAATGCTGGCGATAATAAAGGCTAACGGAAAATCCTTAAATACGTCAGGGACATCGCAGAAGTCTAATCTCTCTCTTATACCCGACATCAAAAGCATAGCCAGACTGTAGCCCAACCCTACGCAGATACCTTGAAATACAGAATAGTAGAAACTTCCCGCTAAGGGTCTACTGTCTACAAAAAACATATCTATATTCAATACCGCTACTCCTAATACTGCGCAGTTTACTGTAATCAAGGGCAGATATATACCGAATAATCTATAAATAGGTGGGCTTATCTTTTTAACCACAATTTCTACCAACTGCACAAAAGTAGCAATGACCAGGATGAAAGAAATAGTGCGTAAGTAAGTCAGGTTATAGGGTATAAGCAAAAATCTATAGATCAGCCAAGTAATTATACTGGACGTCGTAATCACAAACATAACTGCTAAACTCATCGCTAAAGCAGGCCGGGTCTGTTTTGAGATGGCAATAAAAGAGCACAGTCCTAAAAACCGCGAGAGAATAACATTGTTAATAAATACTGCTGAGATAAATATACTTAAAAACTGCTCAATATTCATTTATTTTTCTTTTTAAAGAGATTAAAAAATCCAAGTAGTAGCCCAATTACCAAAAGCGCTCCCGAAGGCAAGGCAAACATAAACACAGGCTCAAACCCTCTAATCAAAGTCCAACCTAACAATCTACCTACACCTAAAATTTCTCGTATCCCTGAAATTAGTACCAATGCCAGACAAAAACCTACGCCCATACCTAAACCATCATAAAAGGAATTTAGCACTGTCTGCTTTGAGGCGTATGCTTCTGCGCGTCCTAAAACTACACAGTTTACCACGATAAGCGGTACATATATACCTAAGGCGCGATACAAAGCTGGAGCGTAGGCCTTCATTATCAACTCTGTGATGGTAACGAAGGTGGCAATAACCACAATATAACAAGGTATACGAATCCTATCTGGAATAATCCTGCTAAGACACGAGATAATCATATTTGAACAGACCAACACAAAAGTTGCTGCCAAGCCCATTCCTAAACCATTAAAAACCGTAGTAGAAACCGCCAGGGTAGGACATAAACCTAGTATCAAAACGAAAGTAGGGTTCTCCTTGATGATGCCTTTCAAAAATTCCTTAAGTAATCTGTTCATACAAAAAGGAAAAGGTCCTTGCCCATAGTCAAAATTTCAGGCATAGACCCATAGCTACTAATTATCATTTTGTTCCATATATCCTAGTTTTGGTATAACGGTCTATGATGGGCGTAGCAGCATTCATCATCAGAATAGCATAAGATACGCCTTCTGGATAACCTCCCCAGATTCTAATCATTGCAGTAAGTAAACCGCAACCTAACCCAAAGATAAACTGGCCTTTACGGGTCAAAGGAGAAGTAACATAATCGGTAGCCATAAAGAACGCTCCTAAGATTAATCCACCAGATAAA
>JAMWDE010000027.1 GCA_023818905.1 Candidatus Omnitrophota bacterium
TTCTACATTAAAGAAAAGGATCCTCCTTTTTATAGCCTCCTCTATCTCCTGTGATGTCTTTCCTACTGAAGCATAAACAATCTTATCTGCAGGACAACCTACTTTGATTGCCCTATACAGCTCTCCGCCTGAAACGATATCTAACCCTGCCCCTTTATTTACTAAGGCCTTTAGAATTGCCAGATTAGAATTGGCTTTTACAGAGTAGCATATCAGGGGGTTTATCTTACGGAAGGCAGTCTGTAATTTATAGAAATGGTCAATTAAAGTACGGTAACTATAGACATAAAGCGGACTGCCAAATTTATCCACCACATCCTGGACTTTTATATCCTCACAGTAAAGATGATTGTTTCTATACTTGAACCTGTGCATCTATTTTTTAAATAGTTGTTCTGCTAAGCTATTTTTACTTGGCGCTATAGATCTTTTTCTCTTAATCACATAGGAAGGATTGCATATCCGACTTAACGTATCCTTATCTAAATATAGAGAGTAGCTCTTAAGTATCTCTGTATCCAAATCCTTAAGCTGTATACCACTTGCTTCTGCATCTCTAATCAACTTACCTACCAGCTGGTGCGCCTCTGAAAAAGGCATTCCTTTCTCAACCATATACTCTGCCAGCTCTGTAGCATAAAGAGAGTAATCTTGCCGGGTTATCTTTTCAACAGATTTCTTATTCAGTTTTACCTCTTTTATAAACCCGACCATCAATTTAAGTTCACTTTTAATAATCTCAACTGAAGAGAATAATGGCTCTTTATCCAGTTGCATATCGCGATTATAGGTCAAAGGAAGGCCTTTCATAGTGGTAAAAAGAGAAAGGAGATTTCCATATATCCTTCCGGTGTAGCCCCTGACTAATTCCAAAAAATCCGGATTCTTTTTATGGGGCATAAGACTACTTCCGGTACAAAACTCCTCTGGTAAAATCAAAAGATCAAATTCCTTTGTAGAGTATAGTATAAAATCCTCAGCCAATCTTGAAAGGTGCATCTGTAGGATAGAAAGGATACCGAAAAACTCTAATAAAAAATCCCTATCACTCACATCACTTAAAGGGTTTCTGCTTAAGGTAATTCTTAAGTCTTTTCCCCATTCTTTTTTAAAATCTCTGATGGCCTGAATGTAATCCTCTTTTCTTATATAACTTCCTGCCAAAGCACCACAACCGATAGGGATTTCTAAATTTTTTAAAAAAGAGTCTAGACGCTGGAAATCCCTTGAAAACATCCAATAATAGGCAAGGATGTAATCTTTGAATCTGATTATCTGTGCACGCTGGGTATGGGTATAACCGATAAATAAATCATCTTTATGCTCGTTGGCTAATTTACTAAAGGCGATTATGTTTTCTGCAAGCAGACTTAAGACCTGTGTTGACTCGGTCAAACAATAGAATCTTTCATCAAAGATAATCTGGTCATTGCGAGAACGAAAACTGTGTAGTTTCAAGGCTAAATCTCCAAGTTTATCTTCAATTCTATTTTGAATTTCAGTGTGGATATCTTCAGATTCAGGATTATATTTAAAATTACCGCTCTTAACCTCTTCTAATATCTCTTTAAATGCAGAATTGAGACTCTCTACTTCTTTAGGGCTTAACACCCCCATCTTGAGCAATGCCAAAATATGAATCATAGAATGGTAGATATCATACTGTGCAAGTCTATAATCATAATTTATAGAGCGCTGAAATCTATCAAAATCAACATCAATCTTTTTTCTAAATCTTCAACCCATCGATTTCTTCGCCATCTTCTTTCTCCTTAATCTCTAATTGCTACTACCTTTTATATGGCATCCCCCAAATCTTGATAAAGCCTTCAGCTAATTTCTGGTCAAACTTATCCCCTTTCCCATAGGTACTCAACTCTTTCTTGTAGAGCGAGTATTTAGAATCCCTTGCCACAACAGTACAGTTACCCTTAAAGAGTTTAAGCCTTACCGAACCAGTAACATACTTCTGAGTAGATTCCACAAATGCCTCTAAGGCTTGCCTTAAGGGAGAATACCAGAGCCCGTAGTAGATTAACTCTGAGTATTTCAGACTGATGATCTCTTTAAAATGCATCAATTCTCTATCTAATACCAAACTCTCTAACTCTCTGTGTGCTGTATAAAGTATAGTAGCAGCTGGTGCCTCATAGATCTCTCTTGATTTTATCCCCACCAATCTATTCTCTACAAGGTCGCTCCTTCCTACGCCATAACAACCACCTACTTCATTTAGATAATTAATCAGATTCTTTAATTTGTAGACTCTACCATCTATCTTTCTGGGTATACCTGCCTCAAAATAGACCTCAATATATCTGGGATAGGTTGTGATCGCAGAAGGACTTTTGGTAATCAAATAGGCATCCTCAGGAGGTTCTTGTTGCAAATCCTCCAGTATACCTGCCTCAATACTTACTCCCCAGAGATTACGGTCAATACTATAAGGTTTCTTTTTGGTAACCTCTATGGGGATATTGTAACTACGAGCGTAATCTATCTCTTCTTGACGTGACTTAAAATCCCATTCTCTTAACGGAGCGATGATATCTAATTTGGGGTCTAGTATGCCGATAGTAACTTCGAATCTAACCTGGTCATTTCCTTTACCTGTACAACCATGGGCAACTGCCTGGGCTTTCTCTCTATGTGCCAATGCAACCAGATGCTTAGCAATTAATGGCCTACCCAGAGCAGTAGAGAGTAGATACTTACCTTCATAGATAGCATTTGCCTTTAATGCTGGTATGATAAAATCTCGGATAAATTCATCCTGCAAGTCTTTGATATACACTTTAGATGCTCCTGCTGCATAAGCCCTAGATTCTATGGCAGAAAAATCCTCCTGTTGGCCTAAATCAGCCACAAGACATATTACTGTATAACCCTGTTGTTTTAACCAAAATATAGCGCAGGATGTATCGAGCCCTCCAGAATATGCCAGTACAACCTTCTTCATCTATGCTCCCTCGCATTTGCAAGTAACCTAATCAGTATCGCCTTCTGTATGTGTAGACGATTCTCTGCCTGCTCAAATACAATAGAGTTTGGGCCATCAATAACCTCATCGGTTATCTCTTCGCCCCGATGTGCAGGTAGACAATGCATTATCAAAACATTCTTTTTTGCTAATCCAATTAAATTCTCATTAACCTGAAAACCTCTAAATATCTCCTTTCTTTTTGCAGCCTCATCTTCCTTACCCATACTCGCCCACACATCCGTATATACCACGTCTGCATCTTTTACTGCCTTACGTGGGTCGTAAAACAGATTGATGTTTGCTTTTTTAAGTTTAGCTATCTCTTTTGCTTCTCTTAAAACCTTCTGTTGTGGCTCATAGCCTTTGGGCGTGGCTGCATTCATATTCAGGCCTGTCTTGGCAGAGGCATAAAGAAGCGAATGACAAACATTATTTCCATCTCCCACATAGGCAAGTAGACGATCTGTAAGATTTTTTAATTTCTCTCTTATTGTATACAAATCTGCTAATGCCTGACAGGGATGAGAAAAGTCTGAAAGGCCGTTTATCACTGGGATACTGGCATAACGTGCCATCTCCAAAACATTCTCATGTGCAAATGTCCTTAACACTATTCCATCAACATATCGCGAAAGGGTCTTCGCCACGTCCTTTATGGATTCTCTCACTCCCAGATTTATCTCTCCAGGACCTAAGTAGACACAGTTGCCACCCAATTGGTACATACCTACCTCAAAAGAAACCCTGGTGCGATTAGATGGCTTCTGGAAAATTAAAGCTAAGGTCTTGCCAAATAATATTCTGCTAAACTTGTTTTTGTCTTTCTTAAGCTCATCTGCAAGCGAAAACATATCTGTAATCTCTCTTGAGGTCATGTCTTTTATAGATATCAAATCTTTTCTTAACATAATTGCCTCGTATGTTTTACTCTTGAATTTCAGAGTAGGTACTAAATACGTTATCTAATATCTTAACTGCTCTGTCTATCTCCTTTTTAGTTACATTCAAGGCAGGCATCAATCTTAAAACATAATCATGGGTGCAGTTTATTAAAAGCCCCTGCTTGATACAATCTTCTACAATAGGTCTTCCTGGAATGCTCAGTTCTATTCCAATCATAAGACCTATACCCCTGATTTCCTTTATTATCTTAAATCTATTTTGCAACTCATTTAGTTTACCAAATAGATATTCGCCCACCCTCTGTGCATTGGTAAGCAATCTCTCTTTCTGTATAGTCCTTAATACCGCTAAGGCTGCTTTGCATATAACCGGACCTCCTCCGAAGGTTGAGGCATGCATACCTCTGCCTAGTATATCTGCAATTTCTCTCTTCACTACCATTGCGCCAATAGGCAAACCTCCTCCCAAAGCCTTTGCCAGGGTCATAATATCAGGGATTACGCCGTAGTGTTGAAAACAGAACATCTTGCCGGTTCTGCCAATACCTGTCTGGACCTCATCTATAATTAACAGAAGATTCTTTTCATCGCATAATTTTCTTAAGGCAAGGACAAAATCTTTATCTGCTACATTGATACCACCTTCGCCTTGAACTAACTCTAACATAATAGCCACTGTCTTATCTGTAAGATTATCTTCCACCGCCTTTAAGTCATTGAATTTTGCAACCTTAAAACCTTCCACTAAAGGAGCAAAACCTTCTTGGTATTTCTTCTGGGCGGTAGCGCTTAAAGCAGCTAAGGTCCTTCCATGAAAGGAATTCTCAAAAACTATAATCTCATATCTACCTTTACCAAATATTCGGCTAAACTTTATCGCTGCCTCATTAGCTTCAGCACCAGAATTACAGAAGAAAACCTTAGCAGGGAATGACCAATAAACTATCTCTTTGGCTAATCTTGCCTGAGGTATATGGTAATAGTTATTGGGTATGAATACCAACTTAGAAATCTGGTGGCGAACCGCTGTCATAATCTTAGGATGACAATGACCCAAATTACACACACCCCAACCCGGAAAAAAATCAAGATAGGACTTGTTCTCTATATCCCAGAGTCTACTACCTTTTCCTTTGTTAAAAACCAAAGGTATCTTGGTGTAAGTTGACATTATGTAATCATTGTAAAAATCAAAAACATCTTGTTTTTTCATAATAATTAATGAACTATCTCTGTGCCTATACCTTTATCGGTAAAGATCTCCAAGAGTAAACTGTGAGGAATACGTGCATCAATTATATGCGTCTTTTTTACTCCTTTTCTCAAGGCGTATATACAAGCATTAACTTTGGGTATCATCCCTTGTTGGATTACGTTCTGTCGTATTAGGCCTTCTGCCTCTTTTATACTTAAAGTAGAAATGAATGAATCTGGATCATCAGGGTTACGCATAATACCTTTTACATTGGTAAGCAATATGAACTTTTCTGCCTTTAATGCACCAGCAATATGAGAGGCCGCCTCATCAGCGTTGACATTGTAGGATTTTTTATCCGTACCCCTTCCCATCGGTAACAAGACCACAATTCTATCTACATCTAACTCCTCTAATATTGGAATTGTATTTATATCTACCACATTGCCAACCATGCCTAAGTCTATCTTGGCTTTCTTTTCTTCCGCCTGAATTATATTTCTATCCTTACCGTTTAAGCCTATTGCCTTGGCACCTAATTCGTTTATCTCTTCAACGATAATATCATTCAACCTCTGTAATTCTTCTTCTACCACTACTAATGTCTCTTCATCGGTCACGCGCATACCATCTACGAAGTCTGTTTTTTTACCGACCTGCCGCATCCTCTCGCTGATATTGGGACCACCACCATGTACCAATACTGGCTTTAAGCCCATAAAATTGAGGAACACGATGTCTTCTAAAACCGTCCTTCTAATTTTCTCTTCACCCAAGATGCTACCCCCATATTTTATAACTACTACTTTATTATGAAAATTCTTGATGTAGGGTAGCGCCTCTATAAGTACGGCCGCTTTTCTGATTGCCTCTTCCATAACCCATCTCCATTTGTTTAAAAACTAATTATTTTAATTATACTCTGCATTTATCTTGATGTACTGTGGAGTCAGGTCTGAGGTATAAACTACGCAAGAAGCATCACCTCTACCAACGGAAACTAAGATATTAATATTATTTTTATCCAAAGGGCTTAACTTTATCTTAACCTTATCTTCTTTTAAATCTATACCACTCGCGCCAAGGCTGGCCACAACCCTTCCAAACACATTAGGACTACCAGCAAAAAGGGCAATCTTAACCAGGTTAGAATTGGCGATGCTTAAGGCAATCCTTTTGGCCTCAGTAAAATTTTTTGCCTTATCCACTTTGATACAGATAAATTTACTCGCACCTTCTGCATCCTGAATAATCATCTTAGCTAAATTAATACAGATAACCTCAACTGCCCTAGTAAACAGTGAGAAGTTCTTATTAACATCGATTAGCGGATTAGCTGATACGCCATTGGCCATAATACTTACCATATCATTAGTACTCATACAACCATCAACTGTAATACAGTGAAAGGAATTATCTACCGCTATATCCAAAGCCATATCTAAAGCACGTTGGGTAATGTTGGCATCAGTAAAAATAAAACATAACATCGTAGCTAAATGGGGCGCAACCATACCTGCCCCTTTAGCTACTCCACACAAAGTAATGGGCCTGAACCCTACATTTAATCTTACTGTTATCTCTTTGGTAAAGGTATCAGTGGTCATAATCGCTCTTTTTGCCTTATCTATACCTTCCTTGGATAAACCTCTTGTCAGCCGAGGTAGTGCCTGTTTAATCTTAGCCAAAGGTAATCTCTTGCCAATAATCCCAGTGGAGGCAACCAAAACAGTCTCTTCTTTAATTTCTAAAAACTTGGCTATATCATTGGCTATCTGTTTAGCATCTAAGATCCCTGCCTTACCGGTAAAACAATTGGCATTGCCACTGTTAACTACAATTGCCCGAAAACCAGTCTTATTCTTTCTTATCAGGTGCTTGCACAATTTTATGGAAGCAGACTGAATCTTATTAGAGGTGAACCTTGCGCTAACTTTCGCAGGAACCTCAGAATAAAATAAGGCCAGGTCTAATTTAGCTGACCTCTTAATACCTGAAGCCAAACCGTAAGCCAAAAATCCCCTAGGCAGAAGAGCCGAATGATATATTTTCATAATAATCCCATCCGCTCAGGAAGTCTATACATAATATTCATATTCTGTACGGCTTGACCAGAAGCTCCCTTCAGCAGATTATCAATAACAGAGATGATAATTACGTTGTATCCATCCTCTCTTATGCCTATATCGCAGAAATTGGTACCCACCACATCTTTAAGGCGAGGAAATTCTGATTCAGGCCTAATCCTTACAAAAGGCTCATTTTTATAGAACCTCTTATAAAGACTAACAAGACTTTGCTTAAAATCCTTAATTCCCTTAATTCTTTTTATATACACCGTAGCCAAGATTCCCCTGTTTAAAGGTACAATGTGTGGCACAAAATTCACCTGAACTTTTCTATCTGCTAATTTTGACAACTCCTGATTAATCTCTGGCATATGCTGATGCACATTCACCTTGTATGCCCTCAGGTCTTCATTGGCCTCTGCAAATAAAATTTCCTCTGTAGGTTTTCTGCCTGCGCCTGTGAGACCAGACTTTGCATCGATAATGATAGAATCTAAATCAAAAGATGAATCCAAAGATACCAAAGGCGCCAAGGCAAGAATCGCTGCAGTAGGATAACAACCTGGATTGGCAATCAAACGAGCATCTCTGATCTTATTCCGGTAAATCTCAGGTAAGCCATAGATAGCATATTTTAAATTTGTTTTATCCTTATGTTTTATATTATAAAATTTTTCGTATATACTTATATCCCTTAATCGGTAATCAGCACTCAGGTCAATTATCCTCTTACCTGCTTTTAATAAATCAGGAACAAAATCCATGGAAGCAGTGTGGGGCAAAGCCAAAAATACCAAATCGCAATTAGCAGAGATATTTTTAGTGTTAGGTTTATCACAGATAAGATCTATACGTCCCTTAAAACGGGTGAATATATCTGAAATCTTTTTGGGTTGGCTAATCTTTGCAGAAAGACTCTTAATGATTACCTGAGGATGCTTAAGGAGTATGCTGATTAATTCTTCTCCGGCATAACCTGTGGCACCTACTATACCTACGTTTATCATCAGAATCTCCTGTTTTAAATATAAAGTTATATAGTTATATATTCATATTAAGCCAAAACATAGACATAGTCAAGATTTTTCTCAGATTTTTCCGACGGAAACATCGAATAAAAAATCCCGCTTACCTAAAAACCAGCGGGATTCCTTAAATGCTATCCTTAGTCTTAATAAATTATCGTTTTGTCCACTGGAAGCGCTTACGTGCGCCCTTTTGACCATACTTCTTACGTTCTTTCATGCGAGGATCCCTGGTCAAAAAACCTTGTTTGCGTAACAAGTCTCTGGTTTGAGGCTCAGCTAAGGTCAGAGCACGCGCAATACCCAAACGCAAGGCACCTGCCTGTCCGCTAAGCCCACCCCCTTTTATATTGGCAATAATATCGTATTTAGTAAGATTGTTGGTTATCTGTAGAGGTTGTCTAACTATAATTTTATCTGTATCTCTTTTAAAATATTTATCAAAAGGGAGTTTGTTTACTATAATCCTGCCCTTACCTGCAAAAAGTTGAACTCGTGCTACCGCCTCTTTGCGTCTACCTACAGCTAAATGCTTTGTTATCTTCTCCATATCGCTCAGACCTTCAGTTCAACAGGGTTCTGCGATTTGTGTGGATGTTTATCATCTGCGTAGACTTTCAATTTCTTCAAAATCCTCCTACCCAAAGGCCCACTAGGAAGCATGCGCTTCACTGCTAATCTAATCACTGTGGCAGGTCTCTTCTTAAGCATAATTTCCAAAGGCACCTCTTTTAGGCCACCAGGATAACCCGAATACCTATGGTAGAGCTTCTCTTTTAGTTTCTTACCTGTAACTTTTATCTTTGCGGCATTAATCACAATCACTCCGTCACCGACATCGATATGAGGAGTAAATATGGGCTTGTGTTTACCCCTTAGAATAAAAGCAACCTTGGTAGCCAATCTACCCAAAATTTTATCTTGGGCATCCACAATATACCATTTTCTATTTATATCTTGTTCTTTGGCGACGTAGGTTTTATTCATAGATAATCCCTCATACCATATAATTTATCGGCGTTCAAGTATAACATATTTCTTAGGTAAGTCAAGCAAAATCGCATACCATGTTGTTGCAACATAAAAATGTCATCTTTTTTGCAAAATAGAAATGTCACCTTTTAAGAATTCTTTTAAAGAATTTTCTTTTTGGTTTTTAAAGCTCCCT
>JAMWDE010000028.1 GCA_023818905.1 Candidatus Omnitrophota bacterium
TTGATCACCTTCTGTATGATGTTTTTCAGTAAACTTACGATAAATGTAATGACCTTAAGTGGCTTGGCCCTGGGCGTAGGAATGTTGGTAGATAATGCTATTGTGGTCTTGGATAATACCTTTAAGCAACGCGAGGAAATCAAAGAATCCTTAAACGACTCAGCAGAAAAAGAAGCAGCCATCTTAGGAGCAGATGAGATGCTTCTGGCAATAGTTGCCTCTACAGCTACTACTATCATTATTTTTCTACCCTTGGTTTTTATTAACCCTGAGATTCGTATGCTCTACTCAGGAATAGCTATTACCATCACCTATTCTCTTTTGACCTCTCTTCTGGTAGCCTTGAGTTTAGTTCCTATGTTAGCAGCAAGAATGAAGTTTAAAAAAACCCAGACTCAAATCCAAATAGAAGCAGTGCCTTCCTACATACCCTTACAGTCTCCTACGTCATCCTCTGCCGAAAAGCCCTCCCTTAAAGAAAAAATTGAAATGTTATACAAAAAAATAATTAATAGACCTTTGAGGTGGCGTTATCTATTAGCGGTATTATTCTTTGTCCTTTTCGCCTTTGCTTTGACTCAGACAAAAAAATTAGAGAAGGAATTCATCGGCATTGCTGAGCAGAACAAATTTACCATATTTATTGAAATGCCTACAGGAACTAGATTAGAAGTAACGGATAAAATCGTTGCCCGAGTAGAAGAATTAGCCACAAAACTACCTGAGGTAAAGACTGCTACCTCTAAGATTGAACCCTGGTCAAGTAAAGTCTACGTGGAGCTTCTGCCTTTAAACAAAAGGAAAAAATCCACTGCAGAAGTAATCAATCAATTGCGCCCTCACACAGATAAGATAGAGGAAGCATTTATTTACTATGAAGAACCGCAAGAGGTGGGCACAAAAGAAATCCTCATTGAGCTTTATGGCTATGACTATGAGCTCTTAAAGAGTCTAGCTATCCAGTGTGCCCAGAGGATTCAAGGTATACCTAAATTTACTGATACAAAAATAAGAATGCGTGAAGGTAGACCTGAGATGCGTCTTGTTATTGATAAAAGACAGACAGCGATGTTTGGATTAACCGTGGAAGATATCGCACTTGCCTTACATACCCATATGCGTGGACTGGTAGCCACGCGCTTTAGAGGAAAGACTGAGCCCCTTATACGTGTTAAAGAGGAAGGTTCAATCACCATGATGTCTCCTTTCTTAGTCGAAGAGCAAAAACTCATCAAAGAAAAATTTCAGGAGATGAAGGAAATAACAGGATTATCCACTCCTAACCAGGCAAAAGAGATAGAAACCATTGTGCGTCTGCAAGAAAATTTCCGACGCACCTTTGATGACCTGCGCAGAATCTCTCTGGTTACTCCTGAAGGTGAACAGATATATTTATCTCAGGTGGCTGATTTTAAGTTTGACTTAAGCCCCAGTGAAATCTGGCGCAAAAATAAAAGACGGATGGTACAGGTAAGCGCAAACACCGGGGGCATGGCCTTAGGCACTGCAGCAGAAAAAGTAAAAGAGGCACTTAAAGACCTTGAGTTTCCCAAAGATTACTTTTGGCAACTTGGCGGTAATTATGATAAAATGATACTGAATCAAAAAGAATTAACCCAAGCACTTATCTTAAGCTTGATTTTGGTCTATATGATTATGGCTGCGCTCTTTGAATCATTCAGTCAACCTCTCATTATACTCTTTACCGTACCTCTAGCAGCAATGGGAGCGATTGCTGCGCTTAGGCTAACCCATAAGCCAGTAGGAACAGGGGTTCTGATAGGAGGAATTATGTTAGGGGGGATTGTGGTAAATAACGCAATCATCCTTATTGACCGGATCAATTTCTTAAGGCGCCAACGTGGCTACGAGAACCTGCGCAATTTGGTGATTGATGCTTCCTACGATAGGTTAAGGCCAATAATGATGACTTCGCTTACCACCATCTTAGGACTTATACCTATGGCTTTGGATAAAAGTGAATCCTCTAATCTCTGGTCTCCTTTGGCCATCACGGTTATTGGTGGTATGAGCGTATCCACATTTCTGACCTTGTTTGTTATTCCATCTGTGTATCTTATATTTACGGACTTGGGATTAATAAAAAAATAGGAGTTAAGTATGACGATGAAACCAAAATTGACTTATTTATTGATTGCCTTATTGATTACCTTCTGGATAGTCTTTATTGGTTGGGGAATGGTAAGGACTGCCATTAAACTTACTCAAGAAAGGAAAACCTCTTTTATAGAAGTAAAACCAAAACCTGCAGAAACTAAAAAAGAAGAAAAAGTATCTACTCCTAAACCGCAACAAACAAAAGAAACTACAAAAGAGTTACCTTCTGAATTATCCAGGGCTGAGACCGAACCTAAGCTCACCCTAGTAAGAACTTACAAAGTAAAGCCTATAGATTTTCAAGACGTCTTGCCGGTAATGGGAACGGTGAAAGGCAAAACCGAAATAAAATTAAAGTTTGAGATTACTGGTACGATAAAGACCATCTATTTTCGTGAAGGACAAAAAATAAAAAAAGGAGACCTAATTGCAGAGTTAGACCCAAAAGATGCACAGTTAAAATTAGATTATGCCAGAAGTAAATTAGAGGCTGCTGAGGCGGCTTATCGTTCTTTAGAAAAAAAATTAGAGGTACATCAGAAGCTTTATGAAGCAGGAGCGATAATAAAATCTAAATTAGAAGAAGTGGAACTTGAAATTAAAAGCGCAGAATCACAGGTAGAGACAGCGCGTAGTGAAATGAAATTGGCAGAAAACGAATTGAAAAAGACCTCAATCTATGCCTATAAAGATGGGGTTATGGGTCCGCGTAAGGCAGAAGAGGCAGAATTTGTTACTCCCCAGGATGAGATAGGTTCGCTCTTTGAAATAGATGAAGTCTATGTAGATGTAGGGGTGGTAGAAAGGGATATCAATAAAATAAAATTGGGACAGAAGGCGAAGATATTTGTGGATGCCTATCCCAATACTACCTTTGAAGGGTTTATAGACAAAATCTATCCTGTAATAGAAGGAAAAAGTAGAACTCTAACTGCAAAAATAAAGGTGCCTAATACCCGAGGTTTACTCCTTCCAGGCATGTTTAGCCGAGCAGAGATATTAATTATTGAATTAAAATCTGCCTTTATGGTTCCGGCAGTAGCATTGATTCAATCAGCTCCTGGAGTAAACCTGATGCCGGTTATACCTAAGGAGTCACTAAGAAAAACCGAAGATGAGACACAAACCGGAACAGTGGAACTAAGGCAGGTCGACTTAGGCTATCTAACCAGCGATTATGCCCAAATCCTAAAAGGCGTAAGTTCAGATGACTTGGTAGTAACCGAAACTCAGGGAGAACTCAAAGATAGGATAAGAGTAAAAATTGTAGCAATAGAAGAGCCCAGTTTTTAAGATAAAATACTTCACTGTATAGTGCTTTCGTATATCTCTATCTTTGCTTCTCGAGATAATCTACCAATGAGCTCTTCTATACGTTGCTGCTGTTTAACAAATAAGAGTCCTCTTCTGATATCTTCCCATAGTTCAGAAAGCGGCTTCTGTCTACCTCCCCTGATAGCCTCTAATTTTATAATATAATAACCCTCGGATGTCTTGATAATGTTGCTGTATTGACCTGGCTCTAAGGTATTGGAGAAAGCTATAGCATCAAATTGAGGCGATTTTTTACCCGCTTGGATAAATCCCAGATCTCCTCCCTTATTAGCTGATTCTGCCTTAGAATACATCTTAGCTAAACTCGCAAAATCAGCTCCTTTTAAGAGCTCAATGAGTATCTCCTTTGCCTCTGCTTCAGTAGGCACCATTATCTCTCGGATGTGCCTTTCTTCAGGCTCCTTTAGTTGTTCTTTAAACTTATTATAATAATCCTCTATTTCAATGGAGGAAACTTCGGCTTTGGCAGTCTCTTCCTGTATCAATTCCATTACCAAAAGATTCTGCTTTGTCTTCTCAAGGGCCTGTTGGATATCCTGTCTTTTATCCATACCTTTATTTAAGGCGTACTGATAGAGTAATGTCTTGCGAATTAGTTCATTTTTTAAATAATCTATCTTTTTTTCGCGAGTAGTAATCCTGGCTTCGGGTTTATCTTGGGGAACAATACTATTAAATGCGTTGATCTCTTGGTTTAAATCCTCTAAGGTAATAATGTGGTTGTTAACTTTAGCGATTATGGTCCCTTTAACTGTAGAAACAGTATTGGCATCTTTGTCTCTCTCAGTTTTATCCTTTGCGCTTGTTGAAGTTATATTTTTGCAACCCAAAAGCACTAAACCTGTTAAAATAAAAAAAGTAACCAAAACTAAAAATAAGCCTCTCCTTTGCATTTCCCCTCCCTCCTGAGTTTAATATAGCCCCAACCGGATTTGAACCGGTGTTTAATGGCTGAGAACCATTTGTCCTAAACCAGGCTAGACGATGGGGCCATAGACATTTAGAAATATTCTACTATATAGACAATCTAAGGTCAATAAATTTGTATTATTCTTCTTTTGTATTATTCTTTTGTATTATTCTGTAAAAGCAATATAGAAATGTCATATTTTAAAGAGCACCTGCTAAGATTTCTTCTTTCTCTTCAAAGTTTAAAGAACGGGGTAATTTAAATTTCCTCCAAGGATGATTCTTAGGAGGAATGTAAATTTTTCTTGGTTACATAAATTTGTATTGTCTCGCATAGTTGTAAATAAGCATTTCAAAAATAATACATAAATCTATTGAAAATTATTGACCCTTTGCCTTTAATGTTATATACTTCATTAGGAATTAAATAAATCTCTAAAATCATATGTCCATAAAAGCAGGTGTGGGTTTCAGCACAGAAAAAGATACTCTGCGCGCCTGTACCGAGGCGTTGCAGATAGCCAGTATAAATCTACAGAAGGATAAGATTGACTTAGCTATTATCTTTACCTCTCTTGATTTTGTTTATTCTAAAGCCTTAAAGACTGTTAAGGCCCTTTTAGGTCCTACTACTGTTTTAGGTGGTAGCAGTGCTGCCATTATCTGTGAAAACGGTGTATTTAGATATGGATTGGTAATTGTGTTGATGAGTTTCTTAAAAGAAATTTATTATAACACCGCCTACATCCAAGATATAGCATCAAAAGGATGCTTGGTAGCTGGTAAAGAATTAGCAAAAAGATTACTATCAGATTTTCGTGGTTCTCGTAGAGATTTAGGTATTATTTTTTCCGATGGGTTAATCAATGAGGGCTCAGCTTTGATCTACGGACTCCAGGAAAAATTTGGTAGAAGTTTCCCTATTGTGGGCGCTTCCGTCTCAGATAATCTCTTATTTCAAAGAACCTATCTTTACTATAACGAAACAATAATTACCGATGCTGCCTTAGGTATGCTCTTGGGAGGTAGATTGGGTTTTGGGTATGGGGTAAGACATGGTTGGAACCCCTTGGGCAAGCCTCATATTGTAACGAAATCCAAAGGTAATGTTGTCTTTGAAATAGATGGAGCACCTGCAGTGCAACTATATCAGGACTACCTTGGTCTCACAGTCCAAACCCTGAAAAAAGAACTTAGACGAATCTCGGTCCTTTATCCTATAGGTATATACATATCCGGAGAAGAAGAGTATCTCTTAAGAAACCTTATCGCTATAAAAGATGATGGCGCTATTATCTTTCAGGGAGACGTGCCTATTCAAAGTCAGATAAGACTGATGATTGGCACAAAGGAATCCTGTCTGGATGCTACACGTCAGGCAGCAGAAGAAGCAAAAACAGGATTAAGGGGAAGTGGATACAATCCAAGCCTTGTATTCATTTTTGATTCTGTCTCTAGATACGTACTCTTAAGAAACGAGACAAAAAAGGAACTCGATATTGTTAAAGAAACTTTTGGTAAAGATATCCCTGTAATTGGCCTTTACACTTATGGAGAGCAGGCGCCCTTAAAAACGATGGTTTATCAAGGACAAACTCATTTTCACAATCAAACTATTACTATCCTGACTCTAGGAGGATAGTCTGTGATGTCAACAAATGCAATATTTATTCTTACTTTAGCTATAACCACATTGATTCTTGCAATTATGCTTAATTTAAAGATAAATAAAGTAAACAACCTTCAACGCGCTGTAGATAATTTGAAACGTTCATTAGATGAGATGGACGAACAGGCAAAACTCATTGTGCGCACAGATATGGAGTTAAATAGAACGCAAGAGGAATTGGATAAAAAGATAACAGGACTCTATGCCCTACAGAGAATCTCTCGTGCCATCAGTACCACTCTACAGGAAAATATGGTTTTTAAGATGTTAGGACCTCCCTACCTAGAGGACTTAGGTTTTGAGAAAGCAGTCGCTTTCGTATGGAATGAAAAAGAAAGAAAATTCATCTTAAATTTTAGTCTTGGATATTCTGAAGATGAAACACGCGCTATAAAATCGTTTGTAGACTCTCACACTCAGGTATATCTTGGTTTAATCAAAAAAGAAGAAACAGTATCTTCTCTATCTTTGGAAAATACTGGTATTACTAAAGAGGAAATAAGGAACGTCTTTAAATCCATCTCTTTTATTCTTTCTCCTATTCTACCCAAGGAAGGGAATAGGGGTTTTTTATTTGTGGGTACAGATAATACTGATATAACCATTTCAGCAGGCGATGAAGAACTTATTACTATCTTAACTAACCAGATTGGCCAGGCATTGGAGAATGCCCGTTTATTTGAGAACACTTGGCGAGCACACCAAGCATTAGAAAAAAAGGTTGAAGAGAGAACCCAAGAATTGAGACGCGCCCTGGAAGAGGTAAGAATAATAAGTAAAAGGAAATCTGATTTTATATCAGCTGTCTCGCATGAACTTAGAACACCACTTACTTCTATAAAAGGGTATGCCTCTATTCTCCTGACAGGGAAATTGGGACAATTAACTCCAGAGGTCCAAGAAAGATTGGATAAGATTAATCGGCACAGCGATGAACTTACTCATCTTGTAAATAACCTCTTAGACATCTCTCGTATTGAGTCAGGTAAGATTACTATGAGACAAGAAGTCCATAATCTAAAGGAGATCGCCAACTCAGTGTTAGAATTACTCTCACCACAGATTTCAGCAAAACAGATAAATACCATCTGCGAAATACCCGAAAATTGCTCTATGGCATATGTAGATAAGGAGCAGATACGGCGGGTATTTATTAATATAATTGGTAATGCCATAAAGTTTACTCCTGAAGGTGGAACGATTTCTATCCGTAGCGAAAAAACAGATTCAATGATACAGGTTAGCATTTCAGATACAGGCTGCGGCATACCCGAAGAAGCCAAAGAGGCAATATTTGAGGAATTTTACCGGGTAGATAACCCTATCAACCAGCAGGTGAAAGGTACAGGCTTAGGACTCTCTTTGGTAAAAAATATTATTCAAGCACACGCAGGCAAGATTTGGGTAGAATCTAAATTGGGTAAAGGCTCAACTTTCATCTTTACTATCCCTATGCCAACCCAATAATACAGAGATAAAATTATGGCTATAAAGATACTGATTGTGGATGATGACCCTGACATAAGGGATGTCTTAAGGTTAACCCTATCAGAAGAAAATTATACCATTTTGGAAGCCCAGGATGGAGAAGAGGCCTTAAAGATAATAAAGACTAAGTCACCTGACTTGGTCTTGTTAGACTACAAGCTCCCTAAGATAGATGGCCGAGAGGTATTGCATCGGGTCAGAAAGGATATCCTGCTTCGCCATCTGCCTATTATTATGGTCACAGGGAAAGGGGATGTAGATGATAAGGTAGATGGAATTGAGGCAGGTGCAGATGATTATATAGTAAAACCCTTTGAGCCTAAGGAATTATTAGCGCGTATAAGAATGATTTTAAGACGTACTGAATCAGACTTAGAGGCAAATCCTCTTACACGCCTTCCAGGAAATGTATCTATTCTAAACGAGCTTACGCGTCGTCTGGAGAGCCAATCTAAATTTGCAGTCTGCTATATAGACTTGGATAAATTTAAAGCCTACAATGATACCTATGGCTTTGAACATGGTGATGAGGTCATCCGTGAGACTGCACGCATATTGATACGTGTGGTCCAACAATGTGGAAATCCTGATGATTTTATTGGGCACATCGGTGGAGATGACTTTGTGGTTGTCACTACCCCCAATATAGTAGATAGTATCTGCCAAAAAATAATCTCTAGTTTTGATATAGCTGTCTCTTCTTTTTATAATGAAATGGATAGGAAAAGGGGTTATATTATTGCCAAAGATAGACAAGGAAAAGAGCAAAAGATACCACTTCTCTCTATATCAATAGGCGTGGTCACCAATGAATTCAGAAAAATTCAGCATGTAGCCCAGATCGGTGAGATCGGCGCAGAGTTAAAATCTTATGCCAAGCAGACAGATAAGAGTAGCTATGTAAAAGATAAACGCCGCGTAGAAGAATAGACCGTCTATAGAAGCTTACTTATAGATTCCTCCAACCAGAATAGGAGATAGAGAATTATTCTCGCCTATAAATTCCAGCATCTTTGGTGCGAGGAGAGGGATTTGAACCCTCACAGGCTCATCGCCCAACAGCCCCTCAAACTGTCGCGTCTGCCAATTCCGCCATCCTCGCATTGCTTGTTATAGGCATCTAGGAATCTTCAGCAAAATCTATTTTACTTTATGATATATATTTAGTCAAGTTGGACTATATATACACGAGTGTGTTATCTGACTGAAGCGATTTGCCAAAATCCCATCTGTAGACTAATTCACCACTTCTATCTTTAGGTTGCAAGAAAAGGTCAGCTTTATGTAAGAATATACTACAACTATCTACACAGAT
>JAMWDE010000029.1:0-1917 GCA_023818905.1 Candidatus Omnitrophota bacterium
AAAACCCTGTGAGATATAAGATCAGCTGTTTGGTAGGCGAGGATTCAAAGGAAGTTCTTTTTAACTGTCCATATATAGATGAGTTGTTAGTTTATGACTTTAAAGATAGAAATAGAGGATTACACGGTTTGTGGAGATTGGCTACGTCTTTGAGAAAAAATAATTTTGATATAGTGGTTGATTTGCAGAATAATCGTAGGAGCCATATAATTTCTGCTTTGAGTTTTGCTCTACACCGTTATGGATATGCCAGGAAGTTTGGTTTTCTACTCAATCATCGCATAAAAAATGATTCTGCGGTTTTAGACCCTCTTGCTCATCAGTTTCGTATATTAAAGATGTTGGATGTAGAGTTAGATGAACCGCATCTAGAGCTTTGGCCAAGCCCACAGGACCAACTATATGTGGATGAATTTCTAGAGAGGGAATGGTTGAGCGCAAGACAGAAGTTAGTAGGTATAAATATAAGTGCAAGCCAACGTTGGCAGACAAAGAATTGGCCGACTTCTTACATAACTAGACTATGCGAAATGTTGGCAGATAAGAATATCAGAGTAGTGCTTACCGGTACAGAGAAAGACTCTAAGGTAGCCGAAAAGTTGATAGATGCGGTTAGGCCCATAAAACCTATCAATGCCTGTGGTAGAACCACAGTAAATCAACTTGCCTGCTTGATTAAGAGATGTGCAGTATACATATCTTCGGATTCTGCGCCCTTGCATATTGGAGTGGCAATGGGTGTTGCGACCATTGCCTTGTTTGGACCTACTGACCCTAAGCGCCATATGGTTTTTACTGATAACTGTATACTAATTGGAAAGAATATAGCCTGTAGTCCTTGTTATAAGTCCAAGTGTCAAACTAACATCTGTATGAAATCAATAAAGCCAGAAGAAGTTTTAGAAGCGATTGATAAGTTGATGAGATAAGTTTATATAAAGGCTACTAATTGTATAAGTATGAATATCCTGTATCTCACTACCCATCTTAATATCGGTGGTATAACCAGCTATCTTTTTTCTTTGGCTATAGGTATGAAAAGACGTGGCCACAATGTAATGGTTGCCTCCAGTGGTGGCAGGATGCTCAGTCGATTTATCGAAGAAGATATAGGCTGCTTCAGTATCCCTATAATGACAAAATCAGAGATCAGTCCGAAGATTTTGATAAGTCTGTTTAAGTTACGTAGTTGTATCAAGCCTAACAGTATCGATATCATTCATTCTAATACGCGCGTAACCCAGGTTTTGGGCTGGCTTTTTAGTTGTCTAACCAAAGCAGCCTATGTTTCTACCTGCCATGGTTTCTTCAAGAACAGATTTTCTCGGAGAGTTTTCCCCTGTTGGGGGTTAAAGGTTATTGCTATCAGCAAAGAAGTAAGAAATCATCTGATGAGTGATTTTAAAATCAGCGAGTCAAATATCCGTCTTATTCCTAGCGGGATTGATGTGTCCAGATTTATTGTGGATAGAGCCAGACAGTTAAATTATAGCCTGCGAGAAAGATTTTCCCTTGGCCAGGGAGAAGTGATAGGTATCGTTGCCAGGCTTTCTGATGTAAAAGGTCATAAGTATCTTATTGAGGCAATGAAGCTTGTGTTACAGAAGGTTCCTAAGGCGCACTTACTTATTGTGGGAGAAGGTAGGATGAAACAGGATTTGATAAATCTGGTCAAACAGCTAAATATAGAAGAGAATGTGTCTTTTGTACCGACGGTTTTAGATACACCAGAGGTACTATCTGTTATGGATATATTTGTGATGCCCTCCTTAAAAGAGGGCCTGGGCCTAAGTCTGATGGAGGCGATGGCTTGCGGCCTGGCAGTTGTTGGTTCTGATGTGGGCGGGATAAGAGAACTTATACAGCATGGTTACAACGGTCTTCTGCTGGAACCTTACGATACAGAAAGACTGGCTT
>JAMWDE010000029.1:1927-8667 GCA_023818905.1 Candidatus Omnitrophota bacterium
GCTTTAGCAATAATAGAATTATTGCTAAAGCCCCAAAAGAGAAAGTATTTAGGCGAGAATGCCAGGGATTTTGTTGCAAAGAATTTTTCTTTAGAAAAGATGGTTTCAGAAACAGAGGCTTTATACTTAGAGTGTATAAACACTGCTAAGAGATATGGAAAGGATACTTATATTTAACGTAAATTGGCTGGGAGACGTTTTGTTTTCTACCGCTTGTATCAGAAATATTCGCAGAAATTTTCCTGATAGTTTTATTGCTTGTATAATCCCCAGTCGTTGTTACCCCATCTTAAAGAATAACCCTCACCTTGACGAGACCATTATCTATGACGAAAAGGACCGTCATAAGGGTATGTTAGAGAAATTAAGATTCGTGAGGTTTCTCAAGGCAAAAAGATTTGATGCAGTATTTATATTGCACCGCTCATTCACTCGTGCCCTTATCTGTCGACTTGCCGACATACCTGAAAGGATTGGCTACTATACAAAGAAGCGAGGTTTTCTGCTTACCAGAAAAATTATTCCGCCTGACAGACATTCTTTACACCGCATAGATTATTATCTCAATCTGATTGAGAAGGCAGGGTTAAAATGCGAGGATAGATACCTTGAATTCTTTTTAAGCGATGAAGACGAGAAGTCTATTGATGAGTTCTTTAAAAAATATTCTTTAGGTAAGGACGATCTTCTGGTGGGTTTTAATCCGGGAGGCAACTGGATTCCTAAGCGTTGGCCTAGAGAGTATTGGGCGAGATTAGCCGACGAGTTAATAGACAAGTTTAAGGCAAAGGTAATTATTACAGGAGGACTTTCTGATATAACATTGGCCAGAGATATTCAGGCTATAATGAGGCAAAAACCGATAAACGTCAGTGGAATGTTTACCTTAAAACAATTAGCTGCCCTGTGTAAGAGATTGGATCTTTTTATTACTGCTGACACCGGGCCGTTACATATTGCAAATGCAGTAAACACAAAGAGGATAGTTGCCCTGTTTGGACCTACTGCTCCTTCTGTCACTGGACCTTATCCTACAAAAAACGTAACTATTTTACAGAAGGATGTCGGTTGCCAGATTCCTTGCTATGTAGTTAACTGTAAGGATAACCGGTGTATGAAGGCGATTACCGTGGAAGAAGTGGTTGAAAGGGTAAAGGATTTAGCGTTGTAGTGTTATAGTTTATAACACTGTTACCTCAGATGCAGATAACATTTAACAAAAGTTATGTTTAACAAGATCCTCTTTATTACTCTAAGTAACATAGGAGATGCGATTCTGACCTTACCGGTTTTAGATACACTAAAACAGAATTTTCCCGAAGCAAAAATTATAGTTATGACCGGTCCTCGGCCAAAGGATATTTTTCTGAATAACCCTTATGTAGATAGGGTTATCATTTACAATAAGCAGGAAAGGTTAAGAGAAAAGATAAGCCTATTCAGGCAACTTAAAAAAGAGAGTTTTGATATAGTGATTGATTTGCGTAACAGTTTATTTGGCATCCTTCTTTCTAGTCGATATAGGGTTTCACCTTTACTATCAATACCAAAAGATGTAAAACATGCCAAGGAATCACATATGTATAAATTATACTCTGCCCTGCGCAGTTATGGATACTTGAAGAAGCCATTAACTAAGAGTTCAGTCTATATAAGTCCAGAGGACAAAGAGTACATAGAGGAGATACTCAGAATAAACAACATAAGAAAAGAGGAAAATCTTTTTGTAGTTGCTGCAGGCGCAAGGAGTCAAATAAAAAGATGGCAGAGAGAAAAATTCGTAGAACTCATAACCCTGCTCATTAAAGACCTTAATGTCCAGGTGATTTTGGTAGGAAGTCAAGAGGATGCCTGTGTCAATAAATATATTACAGAAAATGTAGTCTATACGGTTCTGGACTTGACTGGTAAGACCACTCTGTCACAGTTGGCCTACCTGTTAAAAAAGGCGAGACTTTTGGTTACTAACGACAGTGCAGTTCTGCATATGGCAAGTTACTTAGACGTACCTGTAGTAGCGATATTTGGGCCAACCAATGAGGCAAGGTATGGACCTTGGTCATGCAATTCAGTAGTGATAAAAAAAGATATCTCTTGCCGTCCCTGTCAGAAGGCGCGCTGCAGATTTAAAACCTTAGATTGTATGCGTTTAATAGGAGTTCAGGATGTATTCCGGAGAATAAAAGAATTTTTAGGCGGTGTCTCACAGTCTTTACAACCTGCACCTCTTTACAGAAGGATACTGATTGTACGCACAGATAGGATAGGAGATGTGGTTTTATCAACTCCAGTGATAAAAGCCCTGCGTGACAGTTATCCAGACGCTTATATCGCTATGATGGTTTCAGCCCATGCCAAACCGATATTAGATGGAAATCCCTATCTGGATAAGGTGATTGTTTACGATAAACGCAAGAGACATAGAAGTTGGTGGAATTCAATGAGGTTTTGCTTTGATTTGAGAAAAATAAGATTTGATTTGGCGCTCATCCTTCATCCTACAAATCGGGTACATCTGATTACTTTTTTTGCAGGCATACCCAGAAGGATAGGTTACAACCGTAAGTTCGGTTTTTTGCTTACCGATAGGATAAGACACCTTAAACAGCAAGGAGAAAAACACGAATTAGAATACAATCTGGACTTGGTAAGATATCTGGGTATCCAGCCTAAGGATAAAAGTTTGTTTATGCCTATAAATCCTCAATCAGAGAGATGGGTAGATGAGCTTATGCAAAGAGAGGGCATAAAAGAGTCTGATAGGATACTAGCTATTCACCCAGGTGCAAGTTGTCCCTCTAAGCTCTGGCCTTGCGATAGATTTGCGCAGGTTGCAGACAGATTGATAGAAAAGTATGGTTTTAAGGTTTTAGTCGTGGCTGGGACAAAGGATGTCGGTTTGGCTCAAGATTTAATCCAACATATGCATCATCCGGCGATTAACCTAGCAGGCAAGACTTCTATCTTGCAGTTAGCCAGTTTGCTTAAGCGTTGCCAATTGTTTATATCTAATGACTCAGGACCTGTGCATATAGCCTCGGCCGTATCTACGCCCGTAATTTCTATATTTGGAAGAAACCAGAAGGGTTTAAGTCCTAAGCGTTGGGGTCCAATTGGTAAAAAAGCCCATTTTATACATAAAGAGGTCGGTTGTATAGAATGTCTTGCGCATAACTGTAAGAGAGATTTTGCCTGTCTTAAAGCAATAACTGTAGAGGATGTCTTGGGTGTGGCAGATTCTATTTTGAACCAGGAAAGCCAAGAGGTTTTGTAAACGTTATTATTTAAAACGTTTTACTGCTAAGAAATAATGGTCAAAATACAAAACAGTTTGATTTAATCCTAATTTATGTTAAAATTATAAATCTCTATATGATTAATCTAAATGAGATAAAGAGATATTCAGTTTTGAGCCGCAAGAGTAAGGTGGAAGGCAGAGATTTTGCCAAGCCACCTTTGGCTAAGAAGAGTTTTTTGGATTTCTACAATTCTTTACCCCAAATATTAAAGGCAGAGGATATACGCCAAATTGTGGATGGGGTTGTCAATGCCCATAAGAAAAAGAGAGCAGTTATCTTTATGACTGGAGCCCACACTATAAAATGTGGACTTAATCCTGTAGTGATTGCCTTAATCAGAAGAAAGGTAATCACTTGTCTCTGTTTAAATGGAGCAGGCATAATCCATGACTTTGAGATTGCCTTCTGCGGTAGAACCTCTGAGGATGTGGCTGAAGAGTTAAAAAGTGGCAGATTTGGGATGGCCAAGGAGACAGCTGACTTTATAAATAACGCTATCAAGGAAGGTGTAGAGTCTGGATTTGGTTTAGGTTATGCTGTGGCTAATAAGATCAGCGGCTCAAGGTTTCGCTATAAAAACTTAAGTCTACTTTATCATGCCCATAGATATAATATACCCATATGTGTATTTATAGCCATAGGTACAGATATCATACATCAGCATCCTTCTTTTGATGGCAGCTTTACGGGTAAAGCAAGCCAGAGAGATTTTTATACATTGGTAGAGAATATCCGTCAACTTAATAGAGGTGGAGTAGTATTACATTTTGGTTCAACTGTGATATTACCAGAAGTTTTCTTAAAGGCCTTAAATCTGGCACGTAATCTAGGTTACAAGGTAAAGGATTTTATTACTGCGAATTTTGATATGATCCAGCATTACCGTCCAATACAGAACGTAGTCTTACGTCCGGTAATGTCTGGCGGTAGAGGATATAGTATTGTTGGCCATCACGAGATTATGCTACCATTCTTGGCACGGGCAATCATAGAAAAACTATGAGGAACTTAAAGGAGACGATTCAGAAGTTTCCCCAGGCAAAAATACTGGTTATAGGAGATTTGATTTTAGATGAGTACATCTGGGGAGAGGTAGAGCGTATATCTCCTGAGGCACCTGTGCCTGTGGTTTGGGCAAAGAGGCGAAGTTATGTTCCTGGTGGAGCTGCTAACGTAGCAAGCAATATCAGCTCCTTAGGTGCTGAGGTTTTATTATTAGGCGTTGTAGGTAAAGATGAGAATGCCCAGAGATTACATTCAGAATTAAAAAAAAGAGGCATACCTACTTGTGGTATTATTGTTGATTCAGGCAGGCACACCACAGTTAAGACCCGGATCCTCGCCGGTCACCAACAGATAGTCCGTTTGGATTGGGAGCATACTGAATCTTTGGATAAGAAGATAAATCAAAAGCTTATTAGAATTGTGAATGATAATATCAATGATACTGATGCGGTAATTATTGAAGATTACGGCAAGGGCGTAATAAATGCTGATTTGATAGCTGAACTTATTTCATTTATTCGCAAGAAAAAAAAGCTTGTTACCGTTGACCCAAAAGAGGAGCATTTTCAATTTTATCGAGGTGTTACTTCCATCACCCCCAACCGTAAGGAATTGGAAAACGCAATCAGGGTTTTGAAGATGAAAGATACTGCTCATAGATTAAAACTCACTAGTGATAAGTTATCTACTGATAAAGATATAGATAAGGCAGGACTTGAGATTCTGAGATATCTTAAAGTTGATTCACTTCTGGTAACCTTGGGAGACCGTGGGATGCGTCTTTTCCAACAGGGAGGACGTATAGACCATATACCCACAGCGGCCTTAGAGGTTTTTGATGTCTCAGGTGCAGGTGATACAGTAGTGGCTACATTCACCTTGGCTATCAGTTGTGGCGCAACTAATTTAGAGGCAGCCCATTTAGCAAACTATGCCGCAGGTATTGTAGTGAGCAAATTAGGTACTGCAGTCACCACACCCAAAGAACTTTTAGAGAGAATACCAAAGTGAGGTTTAGATAATGGATGTCATAGGAGTGATACCAGCTAGATACTCTTCGCAGAGATTTGAAGGAAAGGTTTTGGCCGATATATTAGGTAAACCGATGTTGCAGTATGTCTGGGAACGTGCAAAGCAGGCACTCCTTTTAGATGATTTGATTATTGCCTGCGACGATGAACGCGTAGCAAAAAAAGCCAGAGATTTTGGTGCAAGGGTAGTTTTTACTGCCAAGGCGCATACTTGCGGAACCGATAGAATCTGTGAGGTGGTAAATCCTCTCGATGTAAAAGTGGTGATTAATATCCAAGCAGATGAACCATTGATTCATCCGGTAATGATTGATATGATAGCCCAGACATTAATCGGTGATTCTCGTATATCTATGGCAACTTTAATGAAGAGGATAGACAACCCAGAACAGATATATGACCCAAATGTAGTTAAGGTGGTGGTAGATAAAAATAACTTCGCCTTGTATTTTTCTCGTGCGGCTATCCCCTATCATGTAGATGACTCTGAGATCAAATCAACAGTTTACTATAAACACATAGGTCTGTATGGATATACAAAAGATTTTCTGTTTATATATAAGAATCTACCTATCTCTAACTTAGAAAAGACCGAAAAACTTGAGCAACTACGTGTCTTGGAGGAGGGATATCGTATTAAAGTTATTGAGACGAAGTATGATACCATTGGCGTGGACACGCCAGAGGATTTGGAGAAGGTAAAAGCCTATTTAAAGACCCATAAACTATAATGTAAGACAATGCATAAGATATGTATTGGTAACATAGAAGTAGGCAAAGGTAGTCCTTTGATTCTTATTGCTGGGCCTTGCGTGATTGAATCTGAAAAGCTGTGTCTTGATACAGCCAAGAGACTCAAGGATATCACACACAGATTAGATATCCCTTTTATCTTTAAGTCAAGCTATGATAAGGCGAACCGTCTATCCTTGAGCTCCTTTAGGGGGCCAGGGCTAAAAAAGGGCTTGGAGATTCTTAGTAAGGTAAAGAGAAAGGTTGGCGTACCGGTATTGAGTGATATACATTGTCAAAGAGAGATTAATGAGGCGGCCGAGGTTTTAGATGTTATCCAGATTCCTGCGTTTCTGTGTCGTCAGACAGATATCGTGGTATCTGCGGCTAAGACAGGTAGGGTAATAAATATTAAAAAGGGACAATTCCTGGCTCCTTGGGATATCTTGCCAATAATCAAAAAGGTGGAATCTACTGGTAATAAAAACGTGTTGATTACTGAGCGGGGGGTATCCTTTGGTTACAATAATTTAGTTTCTGATTTTAGGAGTTTGGTAATTATGCGTGGATTCGGTTATCCGATTATCTATGATGCCACACATAGCGTACAGTTACCCGGTGGCAAGGGTATCTCTTCAGGTGGAGAACGCCAGTTTATTCCTGCTCTCTGTCG
>JAMWDE010000030.1:0-4218 GCA_023818905.1 Candidatus Omnitrophota bacterium
TTTTACAAAAAATATAAATATTTTGTTAAGTGTTACTTAGAATTTCTGCTATTTACAATAGCCAAAACCCTTAAAGATCCTTTAAGCAAGATATACGGGTAATTCCTTAATGGTTAAATCTTTAAATATTCTTCTTTTTTCTTCCAATGTCTTCTTTAAAAAGATTGCCTCTGAACAATTAAATTTTTTAGAAAATATCCATAGATTTTTTAACTCTTTATCCTGAACCTCATCTTTATATTTTATCTCCACCGGGATTATCTGATTATTTCTTACTTCTACAAAATCTATCTCATGTTTATAGGAATCACGCCAGAAGAATTTATAATTTTTGCAAGAAATGATAAAATTTTCTACGAGTTTACCTTTATCACAAAAATCGGTAAGTGCCCAACTAAAAGATGGAGAAGATAGATAGAATTTTTTCAGTTTTCTTTCCGAGGTAATTAAATTTCGAGAGAAGTTAAATACCTTATGCAGTAAAAATGCCTCCTCTAAATAAAAGAGATATAAACTTAAAGTCTTATTGGATATTCCGATCTCTTTAGATAAACTCTGATAATCTAAAAGGATTCCCGGCTGTTGAGCAATAATCTTTAATAACCACCAAAGAATCTCAGGATTATCCAGAGAAAAAATCTGGGGGATATCCTCAAAGACGATTTTTTTCATTATTGTGTAAAAGTATTCCTTTCGGTCTTTTCTTTCTGTAATAAAGATACTCTCAATAAATTGGCTCTCTAAAAATATCTCAAATTCCTTCTCTATCTCATAGGCAAAGACATGGGGTTTTTCAATGAGTTCTGATTTTCCTTTAAAATAAAGATACTCCTTAAAATTTAAAGGCAAAAGATATGCCTCCATAATCCTTCCTGCCAGACTATCCTGAATCTTCTTTTTAATAAATAAAGAGGTAGACCCGGAAAGATAAAATTTTAAATTAGGATATAAATCATAATAGACCTTAAGTTGGGCTTGGAAATCTGGCAATTTCTGGATCTCGTCCAAAAAGATATAGAGTTTTTCCTTTCTAAAGTCTATCTGTGTCTGAAGAGAGAATTCTTTAAATAATTCATCTAAGGAGACTTTCTCTTCATCAAAGGTAAAATACCATATTTTAAATGGCTCTATTTTATTCTCTAAAAGATGATTGATAACTTGAAAAAGGAGGGTAGTTTTTCCTGTTCTTCTTAAACCTACTATTTCTACAATTTGGCGCTTGGATAGAGATTTTAAAAGAAAGTTAAAAACTTCCCTTTTTTTCTCAAATGGGTATCTAAAACCCTTCTCCCAATGTGGATTGTACTTTAATAAATTAATCATATTTCCAAAATTATTATAATTTATTAGAAATCTATTTCCAATATTTTATAATATTTTCTTCATCCTGTCAACTCTTCATCAAATCATCATATTAGTTTAGGTCTTTACCTCCCAACAGCCAAAACCCAAAGAATTCTTTGAACCTAAACCGGTATCGTAGGAGAATTCTATAAGTCTTGGGTTGCCTTTTAATTTATATAAACCCATCCATGCCTTTATCACGGTTGGCTTTGAGCTTGGTTTTTTATATAAAATCACCTTCTCATCTTGAGGTCTAACCTTATAGGGTTCAATATTAAAATCAAATCCATCAATTTCTTCACTGAAACTGACCTGATATTTTTTCTTTAAATTTTCTCTTATCAATTTATTAAACTCATCTTCAAATGGAGAGTAATAATATGTCTTTTTACTGCTATCAGATTTTTTAAGTGTACTATAGATAGTTATAGGAGAAAGCGTTTTTATTATAACTTCTTTAGAAAAAGATGGCTTTGGCATCACACTGATAGATTCAATAAATACTTCATTATCACCTAAAGAGAGTTTTTCCTTTCTTAAAAATCCTTCAGCTAAACTCTGTAGGATTTCATCTTTTGGGGAAGAGATAAAGAATTTTACAGGAGAGATAAACTGGAAACTGGTATTGAGATTCTTAAATTTACCGATGAGCCGAGAAAAGGTAAAGAGTTTAAATTTTCTTTTTTTATATTGATAACCACAATTATGAAGAAATTTCCTTAAAGTCGGATCTAAAAGTTTATAGATAAGGCCTTGTAAGATATGATTATAGGATTTAGGAAGGGCGATTTTCTCTTGACTATTTAAAGTTATTTCAATTCGCATTAATAATTTCTCTTATAACTTCTTTAAAAATTCAACAGAATTCAATATATTTATCGCCTCCTTTTTCAATTAAATATCTTTCGTTGATGATTTTTATAAGAGGAATTCTGCCCCCCGTGGATTCGAACCACGACTACTTGGTCCAGAGCCAAGCGTCCTACCATTAGACGAGAGGGCAAATTTTGATAGATAAAGTATATAATGTTTAAAAAGGCAAATCAAGAATTTTATGAAAAGACGACATAGATGATTAGACTAAATAGGTTTGGCAGTATGACTCTCATATTTTGGCATTAAACCTAACAACGATAAGATTATTCAAAATCCCCTAAAAAATTATTTGCAAGTTATTGGAGGAAAGATGTTATGAAGAAACTCCCTTCCTAAGATAACGCAGGATGGGAGCAAAGCAGATGAATTCTGGCTTTTCTAAACGCACTCCTACACGATAATGTTGGTCATTCACCATCTTTGACCAGACTACCTCTCCTTTGGTATAGAGAGGGTCGGTTTTACCTGGTAGATCAAACCAGATTTCCAAAGGGGTCTGCGGTAATAAATTCTCTTCTGTAATTAGACCAATGCCATTACCGCTTAAATCACAGGTTTTTGCCCGGCCTTGTTTTTGAGAATTAAGGTCAAGGAATTTGACTGAAAGGTCTGCCTTTATCCTATGAAATAGTCTTCTATCCACAATTTCTGGTTGCTCCATATCTTCTTAATAAAAAGCCACGTGCTTTTTTAGATGCCGTGGCTTTTCATCTATAAAAAGTATAACTAAATTCTATTAAATTTTCAAGTAATTATTCGTTATTTAACTCTATATCTATCATCAGGATTTAACCCAAAGCATAAGTCTCTTTATGACGCGGTCCTTACCTAAATGGTGTATCACCTCAAAGAGGCCAGGGCCTATGGTTTTACCGGTAAGAGCCACACGTATAGGATGAATAAGCGTCTTTGCCTCTATGTTTAATTCTCTAACCATCTCTCTAAAAGTATTCTCTATGCTGGCTGTATCAAATGTCTCCAGCGCCTTTAGGCGCTCAATAAAAAGTTTAAATTCCTTGCTAAAATCTTTGTTTAAGAACTTTTCTTTTGCCTGGGGGTCAATCTTGGGCTCATCCAAAAAAAAGAAATCTGCCCAATCCAGAAAATCATTAAGCGTAGAGATACGCTCTTGAAATAACTTTACCAGAGAAATCACATAATCCTTATCAAAGTTATCTTCTTTTACGTAACCCTTCTCTATCAATAAAGGAGTAAGTAGCTCAAGTAATACTTCTGGCTTGGTTCTTCTGATATACTGGTTATTTACCCAGTTAAGTTTTCTCAAATCAAAGTTAGCAGAGGTTCTATTCACATCCTTTATATCAAAGAATCTGATTGCCTCATTTATATCAATCACCTCGCGGTTATCTCCTGGAGACCAACTCAAAAGTAAAAGATAGTTCACCAATGCCTCAGAAAGATAACCCATCTTGCGGTATTCACTAATAGAGGTAGCGCCTGTCCTTTTAGAGAGTCTGCCTCCTTCCATACCCATTATCAGAGGCAGATGCGCAAACTTAGGCACAGCAAATCCTAATGCCTGATAAAAAAGGATCTGTTTGGGTGTGTTTGAGATATGGTCATCACCACGAATTACATGGGTGATATCCATCAAGGCATCATCTACCACGCAGGCAAAATTATAGGTAGGAGTGCCGTCTGACTTTATGAGTACCTGGTCTTTGATTACCGTGGTATCAAATTGAATCTGCCCTCTAATCAAATCTTCTATCTTGATAATCTGTGGTTGAACCTTAAATATTACTGCTTCGCCCTCTTGCTTGTTCGGAGATTTCTCTAAATAAGCCTTGCCTTGGCTAAGGAGCCTCTGCGCATAATCTCTATAAATAGAAAATCTCTGGCTCTGATAATAAATCTCATCCCAAGAGAACCCCAACCACTGAAGACTTTCCAATATCTCATCTACATATTCCTGTTTAGAACGGATTTTATCCGTATCTTCTATTCTGATAATGAACTTACCCTGCTGGGCGCGGG
>JAMWDE010000030.1:4228-8625 GCA_023818905.1 Candidatus Omnitrophota bacterium
CCAGTTAAACAAAGCTGTGCGTGCGCCGCCAATGTGCAAGTAACCTGTAGGAGAAGGAGCAAACCTAACTCTTACCATATAGTTTAAGACCAGTGTAAAGAGCCTGTTTGTTAACCTCAAGGAGTTCTCTTTTATCTGTAAGTGTCATCTCTTCCATTGCCTTTATAACTGAGCGTTGATCCACTATATCTTTTTGGGCAAGATAACCTCCTAAGGCAATCATGTTGGCTACTCTGGCATTGCCCATCTGCATGGCTATGTCAGTAAAAGGGTGTTTAACCACTCTGCGTCTTTTATATAACTGGCTTTCAGCTAGATTTATAAAAGAAGTATTGAGAATCAAAAGTCCATTATCCTTTAGGTAAGAATAGAATTTCCTAAAAGACGGTTCATTCATAATTATAAGTGTATCTGCCTTATCAATGTAAGGAGAACCTATCTGTTTATCAGAAACTATTACCATACAATAGGCGGTTCCTCCGCGCACCTCAGCTCCATAACTAGGAAGCCAAGTTACGTATTTACCCTGAATGAGCCCTGCCTGAGCTAAGACCTTACCTAAAAGCATTACGCCCTGGCCGCCTGCACCTGCAATAATAATCTCCTCAGTCATCTTATTGCTAAGCTACCAAATGCCTTAACCAACAGTTGAGCTATCATTTAATCTTACCCAATGGAAACTCTTTAACCATTACCTGCTTAATCCACTCTAGTGCCTCTGGAGGCGACATCTCCCAATAAGTCGGGCAAGGAGACAGTATCTCTACCAGAGAGAAACCCACTTCATCTATCTGGTTCTTGAACGCCTGTTTTATAGCTTGCTTTGCCTTCAATACCTCTGAAGGTGTATGCAAGGAGACCCGCTCTATATATTTTACTCCTGGTAGTTGCGCCAGCATCTCAGAAATCCTTAAGGGCCAACCATGAATCTTCTCTTGTCTACCTTTAGGAGTAGTAGTAGTGCGCTGACCAATCAAGGTAGTAGGAGCCATCTGTCCACCGGTCATACCGTAAACCGCATTATTGATGAATATAACCGTTAGATTCTCTCCTCGATTAGCAGCGTGTATAGTCTCATTTGTACCAATAGCAGCCAAATCTCCGTCTCCCTGATAGGTAAACACAATATTCTGCGGACGCAATCTCTTCATCGCAGTTGCCACTGCTAAAGCCCTGCCATGGGCTGCCTCAGAACAATCAAAATCCCAATAATCATAGGCAACCACTGCACAACCCACAGGCGCAACCGCAATCACCCTTTCTCTTATCTCTAACTCATCTACCACCTCAGCTACTAGTCTATGGGTGATACCATGTCCACAACCCGCACAGTAATGCGTCTGCATATCCCGTAAGGATTTAGGGCGACTAAATATCTTTTTTATTGCTAAATCGTTACGTTCTAACATGGTCAATAATCTGTCTACAGTGTGGCAATTTTTTTTATAATCTCTCTTTCTGTTGGAATCCCTCCACCTGCCCTACCACAAAATTCCACCTTAATTTTACCGTCGGTGCATAACTTCACATCCTCTAGCATCTGGCCGTAAGACATCTCAATTACCAATGCCACCAATCGCTTCCGCTGAACCGATAACTGTTGAAATATCCCTTTAGGAAATGGCCATAAGGTAATAGGGCGAACCAAACCTATTTTCTTCTTTTTTTCTCTCAGTTTATAAAGCACATTTTTTGCAATCCTGGCCATAGTCCCATAGGCAACAAGAATTGTTTTGGCATCATCTAAAAACAATCCTTCGTAGCATGCTTCCTTCTGTTGAATAAGTCTGTATTTCTTCTGTAATTTTAGATTAAACTTTTCTAAATCTCCTTCTTTTAGATAAAATGATTTTATTACATTGGGCTTTCTGGCCTGACAACCTGTTAATGCCCAAGGTTTTTCTATGCCCTTTGCTTTCCGATTCAGACTATGGATAACCATAGGCTCCATCATCTGCCCCAACATTCCATCTCCTAAAACAATTACTGGAATACGATACCTATCTGCCAAATCAAAGGCAACTCCCATAAAATTGTATGCCTCCTGAACACAAGAGGGCGCCAACACAATACAGCGATAATCTCCGTGCCCTCCTCCGCGTGTGGCTTGGAAGTAATCTGATTGCGAAGGCGCAATATTACCTAAACCAGGACCGCCCCGCATAATGTTTACAATTACAGCTGGTAGTTCTGCGCCTGCAAGATAAGAAATGCCCTCCTGCTTGAGGCTCATCCCAGGACTAGAAGAAGAGGTCATCGCTCTCTCTCCTACTGCTGCAGCACCAAAGACCATATTTATAGCAGATAATTCTGATTCTGCTTGAATAAAGATTCCTTTAACCTGAAGCATACGTCTTGCCATATAGGCAGTCAATTCATTTTGAGGAGTGATAGGATAGCCGGCGTAAAAACGGCAACCTGCCTGAATAGCTCCTTCAGCAATTGCCTCATTACCAGTCATCAATATCCGCTTAGTCATCATTTATAAACTTCGATGCAACAATCCGGACATATGAGTGCGCAGAACATACAACCTAAACAGTCACCATCATCTTTAAAATAGACAGGGTAATATCCTTGTTTATTAATCTTTCTGTCTTTGCTAATTAAACCCTTGGGGCAGAACTTAATGCACAAAAGGCAACCTTTACATTTGTCTCGGTTAATAATTATCTTGGTCATAGAATACAGAATAATAAACTAATGGGTATATCTTGTAATATTATCCGCTATGCCCTTAGCAGTCAAGCCATATTTTTCCAATAAAATACTTCTCTTGCCGCAAGGGATAAATTCTGAAGGCAGCCCCAGTCTTACTATCGGCCTTGCCAAAACTTCAAGCAATGCGCTACCAAAACCTCCCTCAAGAATTCCGTCCTCAACCGTAAAAACAAACTTGTGTTTTTGGGCAATTTCCTTGATTAACTCTGTATCCAACGGTTTTACAAAACGCGCATTGATCAAAGAACCTTCTAAACCATCCTTCTCTAAAAGCTCTATCGCTTCTAAGCTGGGCTTTACCATACTGCCCAAGGCAATGATGACAAAATCCTTACGATCTTTCAGTATCTCGGCTCTGCCTAATTGGATCTTGTACGAACAAGATTTTAACTCTTGTGACAAATCAGAGGCAACATCCTTAGGATACCTTATAGCCACTGGTTGGTCTAAATTTAGAGCAAACTCCAGCATTGCCTCTAATTCTGGTGCATCCTTTGGCGCCATTACCACCAAGTTAGGTATATGCCTTAAATAAACGATATCAAAAACACCCTGATGAGTAGGACCATCTTCTCCTACAATACCTGCGCGGTCAATAGCAAATACCACTCTTGCCCTTTGCAAGGCTATATCTTCAATCATCTGGTCATAAGCCCGCTGTAAAAATGTAGAGTATATTGCCACCACTGGTTTAAACCCCTGTTTGGCTAAACCGCCAGCAAAACAGACTGCATGCGCCTCAGCAATTCCTACATCAAAGAATCTGTTAGGATACATTTTATTAAATTTATCTAATCCAGTGCCTTCGGGCATAGCTGCGGTGATAGCAACAATCTTCTTATCTTGCCTTGCTAATTCCAATAGCTTCCGACTAAAAATTTCAGTATAGGTGGGGGTCATGTGTTTCTTAATGGGCTGGCCTGTTTTTACATCAAAAGGCCCGGCGCTATGAAATCTTACCGGTTCATTCTCTGCGGGAAGGTATCCTTTTCCTTTCTTGGTAACGATATGCAAAAGCACCGGACCTTTTATACTAATAATATTTCTTAAGGTAGAGATAAGTAGATTAAGATTGTGTCCATCTAGAGGGCCAAAATACCGAAAGCCCAATTCCTCGAAAAAGACACCTGGAATGAATAATCCCTTCAAGCCTTCTTCAAATTTATTGGCAATCTTTAGTATACGGCTTCCTTTTGGCATCCGAGATTTAACAAACTCTTCCAGAGAACGCTTGAAACGATTGTATATGGGCAAAGAAATAAGTTTATTTAGATACGTGCTTATAGCACCTACATTGGGAGCAATGGATAATTCATTAGTATTCAATATAATCAGGATATCTTTTTTTAGATGACCAATGTTGTTGAGCCCCTCAAAACATAATCCACCGCTAAGAGACCCATCACCTATTACTGCCACCACCTTAAAACTCTCCTGCAAGGGCATAAGGTCTCTGGCGCAAACAAGACCTAATGCCAAAGAAACTGCAGTGGAACTGTGCCCTGTGGTAAAGGTATCATAAATAGATTCCTCCTGAGAGGGGAAACCGCTTATACCTTGATACTGCCGTAAGTTATCAAAATCCTTGTTTCTCCCAGTAAGAATCTTATGTGCATACGCCTGATGTCCCACATCCCAGATGAGCTTATCCTTAGGCGTATCTAAACAGTAATGCA
>JAMWDE010000031.1 GCA_023818905.1 Candidatus Omnitrophota bacterium
GAGCTTTAAAAACCAAAAAGAAAATTCTTTAAAAGAATTCTTAAAAGGTGACATTTCTATTTTGCAAAAAAGATGACATTTTTATGTTGCAACAACATCAAAGAGAAAGGAGTTGACAAATTGTGATATTATACTAATATATCTTATAAGATAGAAAGGAGGTGGGACAAAAAGACAAGATAAAGATCTATGAACTTATTATCTAATCAAAGAAGGAGGAAAGATGAAAAAGGGTTTTACCTTGTTGGAACTAATCGTAGTAATCATCATTATCGGTGTTTTGGCAACTTTGGGGTTTACCCAATATACCAGAGTAGTAGAAAAAGGTAGAACAGCTGAGGCAAAGACTATTTTAGGTCAACTCAGGACTGCAGAGGTAGCTTATTATCAGGAAAACGGTAGTTATACTACAATTGCAAATTTACCTGTAGAGGCACCTACTGCATGTACAACTACACATTACTTTTCATACTCTTGCGCTGCTGCTACAGGTACCTGTACTGCTACTAGATGTACTGCAGGAGGCAAGACTCCCCAATCTACTTTAGCCTATATTATTGCCCTAGATATAACTGGCAACTGGGGTGGTACACCAGGTTATTATTAATTTATAATCTTCCTAAATATAGGTCCTATTAATAAAAAGAGTAAAAAGAGTTAATTATTTAGGAGACTTTAATTATTAATTATGTATAAGGCTGGTTTTACATTGTTAGAGGTTCTTATTGTGCTTATCATTGTGGGCATCTTAGCTGCTTTAGGTCTCCCTGGTTTTACCAAGGCGCGGGAGATGGCCTTGGATAAAGAGGCAATAGCCAGCCTAAAACTTATCCGGGCAGCAGAGAGAATCTATAGGATGGAGGTGGGAGATTATTGTAGGAGTGCTGCCTGCTCAGGTAATGAGACATTGATAAATCAGTATCTGAAGTTATTTCTACCCACAACTAACAAGAGGTGGAATTATAAGGTGGATCCAGCAGGAACTCCTTCTTATTTTAATGCCAAGGCTCAACGCACCACCTTGCCTCGTCCAGGTGGCTTAAGTTATAATACCTGGTGTATCACATATAATCTTGATGAGCCCTGCAATAATACTACCTGTGGTTGGTGCAGTTGGTAGAAGTAATACTAATTTTTTAATAATAAGGACTACCCTTAAATTTATTTAAAATTTAAAGAGGACATAAAGATATACTGTGCCTCTTGTCTTAAGATCTAAGATACCTACTGACTTGGTGCAAGATAAGCTCTAAAAACATCTCAAGTATTAACTTAAGAATAATCCTACTTACGCCACAACAAAATTCAACCAGATGAACAAAAAAGCAGTTACTTTAGTTGAAATTCTTATCTCAAGCGTGCTTTTAACCCTAATAATCTTAGGCGCTAGCAGTCTTATGCTTTCTGGTAGGCGTAATATCCTGCATTGGCGTAGGCGTATAACTGCTGGTGAGATCGGTAAGTATTTCTTAGCCCCTCTACAGTTGCAGGTAAGGCAGGACCAATGGGGGAATAACTGGTTAAGTAACGTAGGTGTTTATAGTACCTCAGTTTCAATTGGTGGGTTTAACTATACTGGAAATTATAATATTACAACCGTATCTACTGGAAGTTCTACCATACCTAAGGTAAGGTTGAGAATACAGTGGTATGAGTAATAATCTAACTCAATCTTTAACTCTACTTGAACTATTGATTACCTTAATTATCTTATCCATTGTAGGTCTTTTTATTGGAAATGTAGAGATAATGGTGCGTCGGGATATTATGGCTTCAGACCAGCGCATAAGGTTAAGTAACGATACATCTTACATTCTGGAACATATGAAGAAAAACATAGGTAGTGCTATAGGAGATATTAATCAGCCGCCTGTAACTATTGAACAAGTTGGCTTTCCTACCCCGCTTTGGAAACGGATAAGAGTCCGTATAGATTCTAATTTAAATGGATTAAGAGACCCTGCGGATATAGAAATTGCTTATCAATGGTTCGGGTTTATATATATATATAATGTTAGATTTATTTCTAATTTCCCCGCTATTCTTCTTGGGGAACTTCTTTCTTCAAAAATTAACAGTTTTAATATAAGCTATAATCCAACTAACAACTATGTGGATGTAAGTCTTGTTGCTTGTTGGGATCCTGATGGTAATCCCTATGCCTGCGGTACTTCCCGAAATCCCTCGGTAACTATGCAATCCCGGATTTACATGCCTTCTGTTTCTACCCATTAAGCCCGGTCCTTCTCTTATTACTTACGAGATAATAAATTACATGGTGTTTTTGAGTTTATGTATTTACGGCATTGGCAATTAATGGTATAATTCTGAATACAGATGAGGGGCTGTAGCTCAGAGGGAGAGCATCTCGTTCGCAACGAGGGGGTCGAGGGTTCAAATCCCTCCAGCTCCATTTTCAAAACACTAAATGTTAGGGTAAGATGAAAAGGATTTTTAGATTGAGTTTGAGTTTAGTCTTTTTGGCGACAGGTATCGTTTTTTGCGTCCTTCTGCCCAAGATCTCTGCCAAGAGTCAGCTGAGAGAAGCCCTGTATTATGAAAAATTAGATAACCAATCAGTGCAATGCCAACTGTGTCCACGTAGATGTGTTATACCTAAAGGCAGACGGGGTTTCTGTGGAGTAAGAGAGAATATTAATGGTACCTTATACACCTTGGTTTATGCCAAACCAGTTGCCATAAATATAGACCCTATTGAGAAGAAGCCTTTATTTCATTTTTTACCCGGTACTACTGCCTTTTCTGTAGCTACTGCTGGTTGTAACATGAGGTGTAAGTTCTGTCAGAACTGGCAGATTTCCCAGAGAAAGCCAGAGGAGGTTGAATACGCCTATCTTGAGCCTTCAGATTTAATCCAAAAGCTTAGGGAATCCAATTCTCCTACTATTGCCTACACCTATACTGAGCCAACGGTATTTTATGAATATATACTTGAGACTGCAAAGTTGGCTAAAGGAGCCGGATTTAAAAACATCATGCACTCAGCTGGATATATAAATCCAGCACCACTTAGGCAGTTGGCCAAATATTTAGACGCTGCAAATATTGACCTGAAAGGCTTCAGTCATGATTACTATGCAAATATGTCTGAGGCAACACTTGAGCCTGTACTTGATACCTTAAGGATATTAAAAGAAGAGGGGGTGCATTTAGAGATAACCAATCTTATAGTGTCAGGTTACAATGATGATGTAGAGACGATTATCAAGATGTGCCTCTGGATAAAAGAGAATTTGGGTGCAGATACGCCTTTACATTTCTCAAGATTTTACCCGAGCTATAAACTGTTAGCTGTGAATTCTACTCCGGTTGTAACTTTGGAGAAGGCCAGACAGATTGCCCTGGACTGCGGCTTGAAGTATGTATATATAGGTAATGTGCCAGGTCATCCAGCAGAGCATACCTATTGCCCTAGATGTAAAAGAATATTAATCAGGCGGGTTGGTTATACGGTATTGGAGAACAATATAGAGCAGGGTAAGTGTAAATTCTGTCAGGAAAGACTCGAAGGCGTATGGCAATGATAAAAATAGTATCCATCTTAGCTGTCAGCTATCGGCTGTTAGTTTTTAGTTGTTTTGCTCAAGATATAAAAAAGCCTAATGTTGCTGGAGCATTCTATCCGGATGACCCACAAGAGCTATCCCAGATGATAGATGGATTTTTAGGAAACGTTGAACCCAAGAGTATAGAAGAAAACATATTTAGTCTGATTTCGCCTCATGCAGGTTATAGTTTTTCAGGACAGGTTGCTGCTTATGGATATAGGCTTATAAAAGATAAACCTTACAAAACCGTGATAGTGATTGGGCCCAGTCATCACTATAGATTTAGTGGTGTATCTATCTATCCAGGAGATCTTTTTCGTACCCCTTTAGGAGATAGCCAGATTGATAAGGAGTTTACGCAAAGATTACTTTATAAGGATATAACCTTTATACCAGAGGTTTTTGATAAGGAGCATTCTGTGGAGGTGCAGTTGCCTTTTTTGCAAAAGGTGCTTTCTGATTTCAAGATTGTGCCTATAATTATGGGTGATTGTACACTTAAGGTATGCCAAAGCTTAGCCAGTCTTTTAAAGGAGGCCATAGGTAGCCGCCAAGATGTTCTGGTGGTGGCTTCTACAGATATGTATCATGGATACGATTATGAGGAAGCAGATATAATTGATGAGTTGACTTTATCTTATCTAAAGGAGATGGATGCAGAAGGGCTGTATTATGGCTTAAGAGAAGGTAGGCTTCAGTTGTGTGGTGGCTTTCCGGTAGTGGTGGCGCTCTTATTAGCCAAGGAATTAGGACACAATAGATTAGAGGTGCTTAAACATACAAATTCTTGCTTGGTAACCAAAACAAAAACAAAAGGTATTTGGACAGTGGGTTATGCCAGTTGTGTGATTGACAAGAAAAAAGGAGATGAGACTATGGCGATGTTGAATAAGGAGCAGAAGAAAAGATTATTAGAGATTGCCCGTGATTCCATAGAGACCTATCTGACCACAGGTAAAAAATTGGAGTTGGTTGAGGCAGACCCAGTATTGCTAAAAGAGATGGGTGCATTTGTTACCTTACATAAACATGGCCAGTTAAGGGGTTGTATAGGAAATCTGATAGGAAATCAACCCTTGTATCTTACGGTCAGGGATATGGCTATTGAATCAGCAGTAGGTGACCCACGTTTTCCTGCAGTGGATCTATCTGAATTAAAAGATATAGATATAGAGATATCAGTACTTTCTCCTCTAAGGAGGATAGACTCTGCCGAGGATATTCAGTTGGGTGTACATGGAGTTCTGGTAAGGCGAGGTTTTCATAGTGGAGTCTATCTTCCCCAAGTTGCCACAGAGACCGGCTGGTCAAAGGAGGAATTCCTCTCCAGTCTCTGTAGCCACAAAGCAGGTCTGTCTGCCGATGCCTGGAAGGATAAGTCTACGCAGTTATATATCTTTACGGCTGAGGTATTTTCAGAGAGAAGTCATTAACCGGATGATTAAGATAATTATCAGTCTATTTCTTCTAGGGGTTTCTTTTGGTTGGGGTCCTTGTGTTGCCAGCTGCGGTCCATTAATTATAACCTATATTGCAGGAGCGAAAAAGAATATCCCTCAAGCAATACTTACCTATACCTTATTTTCTTCAACTAGAATATCCATATATTTGGTATTAGGCGTCCTGGTTTTCTTTTTGGGAAGTTTTGCAAGAGAGAGACTTTCGGGAGACCTGTTTAAATACATTGGTATTCTAGGAGGGGTATTTATTATCCTTTTGGGGCTTCTGATGGTAGGCGCAGGAAGATTAGAGTTTAAGATCTGTCGTTTTTTAGAGAAACATATTTTAGAAGAGGACAAAAAGAGTATTATACTATTTGGATTGATTGTGGGTTTTTCCCCTTGTGCACCACTTCTGGGTCTATTTTCCTATGTGGCGGTAGTTTCGGATTCATGGGCTCAGAGTCTGCTTTATAGTCTCTGTTTTGGTTTGGGGACATTTTTTTCTCCACTTATCTTAGGAGTGGTACTGGCAGGTTTTATCCCCAAGTTCTTAAAAGGTGCAGGATTAGTTTATTCTAATATATTCAGACTTATCTGTGGTTTGATAATTATATTTTTGGGTATAGATTTAATTTTGAGAAATTTTTAAAATGTACAGATTCTTTTCTGATTCAAAAGATATTTTTCAAGATAAGATAGTTATTGTAGATAAAAAAGAGGTTCATCATCTGAAGGATGTCCTACGTGTTAAGTTAGATGAACAGGTGGTCATCTTTGATGAAAAGGCAAATGAATATATCTGCAGAATACAAGAGATACTTAAAGATAAGGTTATGTTAAGGATAGAAAACAGGATAACCTGTTATTCTGGTTTATCTCCTTATATTTGTGTTGCCTGCGCTATGCCTAAAAAGGCAAGGATGGATGAGGTCGTAGATAAGCTTACGCAGTTAGGAGTAGAAAGAATCATTCCTTTAATGACCCAGCGGGTGATAGTTAAACCTGATGAAAAGGGCAAGATCCTAAAACAGAGACGCTGGGAGAGGATTGCCTTGGTTGCTGCCCAGCAGAGTCAGAGAAGTACAGTTCCGCAGATAGGGCCGATTATGGATATAAAAGAGGTATTGAGGCAATGCGAAGATTACGATTTGAGATTGATACCTACGCTAACAGGTCAGCGCAGGAATCTGAGGCAGATAATGTTTGAGGTCAAACCCAAAAGAATATTAGTTTTGATTGGACCGGAAGGAGATTTTACAGAGGAGGAGCTAAACCTGGCTGAAAGCAAGGGCTTTATGAGGATTTCTTTAGGGAATTTGGTTTTACGTGTAGAGACTGCCTGTGTAGCAATAGTAAGTTTTATCAGATTCTTATTTTTATAATGCCAATGAAAACCGTTAAGTTTTTTACTTTAGGCTGTAAGGTGAATCAATACGACACCCAGTTCATTCGTGAGCAGTTCTTGCGTTCGGGATTTAAAGAGGTAAATAATGGTTGGAGTGCAGACGTCTATGTGATTAATACCTGTACGGTTACACATAAGGCAGATAGGGATTCATTGAGTTTGATTCGTAAGGCAAAGAGAGAAAATCCCAAAGGAGAAATTATTGTAACTGGCTGTCTAACTGAGTTGGATTCTGAGAAAATCAAAAAGATAAATCTAGAAAGCGTGATTATTAAAAATAATGAAAAACCAAGGATATTAGAACGCTTATTTTCTTCAGATATACAGAGTTCTAATGGCTCGGATATGCAAACAGTGAACATCATCTCCTATTTTGCCGGTCATAGCCGAGCATTCTTAAAGATTCAGGATGGCTGTAATAATTTTTGTTCCTATTGCAAGGTGCCTCTGGTAAGGTCTGTATTATACAGTAAACCTATAGAAGAAGTGGTAAAAGAAGCCCAATCTTTGGTTAGAAGTGGTTATAGAGAGATAGTGATTTGCGGTATATGTTTAGGTCTTTACGGAAAGGGTTCTGTATCTTCAGTTGAATTAGTAGATGTGATTGAAAGATTAGAGAATATAGATGGTCTATACCGACTGAGATTAAGTTCGATAGAACCACAGCATCTCACAGATAGATTGATAGAAAAGGTCGCCCACTCTAAAAAGATATGTCGTCATTTACATATACCCTTACAGAGTGGAGATGATGGCATACTTAAGAAGATGAATAGGAAATATACATCCCAAGATTACCGCAATCTCATCACGAAATTAAAGGGATGCATACCACAGATTGCCATTACCACTGATGTTATGGTCGGTTTTCCAGGTGAGACACCTCAGGCATTTGAGAATACCATAAATTTGGTTAAAGAGATTTTACCTCTTAGGGTCCATGTCTTTACTTATTCAAAAAGACCTGGCACATTGGCTGCAGGGTTCAATCAATCTCTTAACCAGAAGGAGTTAAAGGAAAGGATACTTTATTTGAGAAAGATTGCACAGAGTTGTTCCTTTAAGTTTAAAAAGCAATTTTTAGGAAAAGAGATGGAGGTGCTTTTAGAAGGAGACTGTAAAGCCCATCCTGAATTCTTAGAAGGCCTTACGGATAATTATATCAAAGTTTTAGTCAAAGATTCTTCTGCCTCCAAAGGTCAAATTATAAAAGTAAGGTTAAATCAAATATGGCAAGATTACGTTTTAGCAGAAGCAAACTACACAACCACTTCTACATCTGAAATGCGCGATGAGAGTTAAAATTGAAGCAAGATTTATTTGCTTTAGCAGCATCTCAAACGTTAATTTGAATAAGGTTTAAATAATCACTTTAATAGAATTATATTCTGATATTATGTGTGAGATTTTGTGGTTGACGCTTTATTCAGATTATGCTATCTTTATACAAAGATAAAAATTTTAGCCACATTTTAAATTAGGAGGCAAGATGGAAATGAAAATAAAGATGGGCCTAACAGCAATTCTCATTTTGGTTATTCTATCTTTTCTTCTTGTCTATGCCCAAGAGGAACTTACTATTACTACCTATTATCCTTCACCTTATGGTAGTTATCAGGAGTTATCTCTTGGTGGTGGTGCAGATTGGTGGACAGGGGACAGTATTCCAGGATTTGATAGAGGTTTTGCAAGTTCCGATGGAGCTTTATTTATACCGGTACATAGAACAGGTACAGAGTTATCTGATTTAAGATTGTACATTGTAGATAATATTGATGATAGCTTTTCTATCTGGGGTAATACTTGTGTAGGAGATTGCCGAGAATTAAGTAGTGCAATCAATATTGCTACATTTATGGGAGGTGGCAACGTCGGCATTGGGACGACGGATCCACGGTACCCACTTCAAGTTGGAAGCTATGCGTATCTATCAAATGACAACACAAATGAGTTTGCAATATTTGGAGCAAAGACAGCTGGCGGTGGTGGCAATCGCATTCAAGTTTATTCTACTGATTTCCGTGTTGGTACAAGTCTAACCAGCCCAAGTATGAGAATAGATGGGTCCGGCAACGTCGGAATTGGGACAACGGGGCCGGGAGCAAGGCTTGAGTTAAACACA
>JAMWDE010000032.1 GCA_023818905.1 Candidatus Omnitrophota bacterium
ATTTTATTTTTGCTCGTTGTTTGTGTACTGTTATCGTTGTTAAGTTACACTATCAAGACAACGGAGTTAAAATGTTGCTTTATGCCTTATGTCAAATTAGCATCTGAGATGCTTTAAGAGCGTATCTGGCGCCAGGTTAAAGGTTATCTTGCATTCCAAATCTTGCATTCCAAAGGTAGAAGCAGTGGTGTAATATATAATGAAACTGTAACGAGACGTTTCAAATAATGCATTTTGCTAGTTGTTTGCTACTTGACAGACTATAATCCTTCAAGATTCTGAACCTGGTAGAGCCGTTTATAAAGCCCCTCCTTAGCAATAAGTTCACTATGGGTGCCTCGCTCTACAATTATTCCCTTGTCTATAACTACAATATTGTGTGCGGTTCTTATTGTAGAAAGTCTATGCGCAATCACAAATACAGTGCGGCCTTCTATAAGTCTATTTAAGGCCTCTTGGACAATACGCTCTGATTCTCCATCAAGCTGCGAGGTCGCCTCATCCAAAATTAAAATAGGAGGATCTTTAAGTAATGCCCTGGCAATGGCAATCCTCTGACGCTCTCCACCAGAAAGTTTCATACCTCGATCTCCTATAATGGTATCGTAACCTTGAGGAAGGGCTTTTATAAAGTCATGGGCATAAGCCTGCATGGTTGCCTGTTCTATCTGTTTTTGAGAAACATCTGTCCTACCAGAAACTATATTAGCCCGAATCGTATCATTAAAAAGTATGGTCTCCTGAGTTACTATCCCTATCTGCTGACGAAGAGATTTGAGCGTAACTTCTTTTATATCAATGCCATCTATGAGAATTCTGCCTTTCTGTGGATCATAGAAACGGCAAAGTAAATCCACTAATGTAGTCTTGCCTGCACCTGAAGGACCTACGATAGCCAAAATCCGGCCCTTCTTGACCTTTAAGTCTATACCCTTAAGCACCTGTTGGTTTCCATAACTAAACCAGACATCCTCAAAAACAATATTATTTCTAAAATCGGTTAACTGTTTTGCCTTTGGCTTATCGTATACAGTAGTAGGTACATCCAAAACCTCGTAGATTCGGTTACTAGCAGCCAATGCCTGCTGATTTAAAGAGTGCACCTGACTTAATTTCTTAAATGGCCGCATAAGTGATAACAATGAACCCATAAAGAGACCAAATACACCAAAAGAGAGTCTGCCAGAAATAACATCTCTGCCTGCCCAAAAAAGGACAAACATACCTGCCAATGCGCCCATAAATTCCGTAAATGGACTTAAAAGAAGCATGCGCTTTACCGATTTCATCGTCAGTTTATAATAATCCCGGTTAACTTGATTGAACCTGGCTATCTCATAATCCTCCATATTGAATGCCTTTACTATCCTGGTGCCAATAATCGTTTCATAGAGGATAGAATTCATATCTGCCATCCTCTCTTGAGTCTTATAAGACAACTTTCTTAACCTTCTGCCCACCTTAAAAATAGAGAAACTTATAAGTGGTAAAAGCAAAAAGGCGATCAGTGCCAGTTTTGCATGGATATAAAATATCAAAAATGTGAAAAGTATGACCTGTAAACTCTGATATACCAAATCAGTAGAACCGTAGGAAACAGCATTCTCTACGAGTTTCACATCGTTAGTGATGCGCGAAATCAACTCTCCTCCCCGCTTGTGAGTGAAGTAATCCAAAGACAAGCTTTGCATCTTTGCATAAAGTTTCGAACGTATATCCCTGACTACACGTTGGCCAATATCAGACATTATAAAACCTTGTAAAAAGCTAAAAAGACCTTTAAACAAAAACAGTGCGATGGTAGCAATGAGCATATAGCTCAACATCACCTGACGGTCAAGGCTGTTTAATCTATCCACAAAGACATTTAAGAATGAGGGCAACCTTGTAGGAATAATAATCTTTTGACCTGTAAGGACGATGTCTGCTAAAGGTACAATCATAGTTAAAGATACGCCATCAAAAATTGTAGAAAAAACCATACATATGATCGCAATACCAAATAGGCCAAGGTAAGGCCTGGAAAATCTAAGTAATTTAAGATACTCTCTCATTTTGGCTCCCGGTTAAGATAAAGGTATATCTGCTGTCTATTATTTAATTTGTTTATTATTTGGTTATCTTGGCCTTGTTTCAACTTGGTCTCTGAGGTGTTTTTATATACATCTTGCGCCAAATTAGGCGTTATCTTGTATTTTGACCACATAGACAGCGGCACATTCTATATCTGAGGTATAATTAAGCGTTTCAAATAGGAATTGTAGCATACTCATTGACTTTTGTCGAGCAATTTGGTATGATAAATGAACATTTATAAACAATGTAATTATGAGTAATTATTATGAAGAAGATAAAAGTAGCGGTCATAGGAATAGGGCGCTTGGGTAGTATCCATGCAAAACTCTACAAGGAAATCCCTTCCAGCAGACTCTGTGCAGTTTGTGATATAGACACTAACCGATTAAATCAAATTTCGCGAGAGTTAAAAATCCCTGGATATAAAGACTATAGAGAACTTTTTGATAAAGTGGATGCTGTCAGTATCGCTGCCCCCACTTATCTTCATTACAGGATAGCGCGAGATTTCTTAAATCGTCGTATTCATGTTCTCGTTGAAAAACCATTTGTTACAAAACTAAAGGAAGCGGAAGACCTTATTGAGATTGCTCAAAAAAATAAACTTATATTACAGGTCGGACATGTAGAAAGATTCAATTCGGCATTCACTGCTACTCAAAAACTCATAAAGAATCCGCGCTTTATAGAATGTCACCGACTCTCTCCTTTTCCCTATCGCTCCTTAGATATAGGGGTAGTGTTAGACCTTATGATACACGATATAGATATTGTGTTGGGTTTAATAAACTCACCTCTTAAGAAAATTGAAGCAATAGGAGTTAAAGTTCTTACCGATTTAGAAGATATTGCTAATGCAAGACTTACATTTAAGAATGGTTGCGTATGCAATCTAACTGCCAGCCGCGTATCTGATGAGCATATGCGTAAGATACGCATATTCTTAGAAAATGCCTATATATCTTTGGATTACAGAAATGAAGAGGCATTCATTTACAGAAAAACTCCATCAGGCATTACCAAAGAAACCTTGCCCATAGAAAAAGAACAACCACTAAAACGAGAGCTCGTTTCATTTGTGGATTGTGTGGCTTACAATAAACTCCCACTCGTTACGGGCAAGGTAGCTAAAGAGGCATTAGCAGTTGCCTTAGAAATCCGTAGAAAGATATGGAGAAGACTAAAAATATCTTAATCGTCGCTGGAGAAGCCTCAGGTGACTTACATGCTTCTGAACTGGTTAAGGCGATAAGAGATATTCAACCCAACATAAATTTTTTTGGTTTGGGTGGCAAAAGAATGCAAAGAACTAAAGTAAAACTTTACTACGATATAGTAGACTTGGCAGTTGTGGGTTTCTTTGAGGTCTTAAAGAACCTAAAAAAATTTAAAGATATATTTAATGGCCTATTGAGCTGGATAGATACATCTAGGCCAGATTTAGCTATCTTGGTTGACTATCCGGGTTTTAATCTGCGCTTGGCAAAAGAACTCAAAAAAAGAAAGATCCCAATCATCTACTACATCAGTCCTCAGGTATGGGCATGGGGCAAACACAGGATAAAGACTATCAAAAGATTGGTAGATAAGATGCTGGTAATCTTTAAGTTTGAAGAGGAGCTTTATAATAAGTATGGCGTGCCTGTTTCATTTGTAGGTCATCCCCTACTTGATATTGTAAAATCCAGATTCTCTTCAGAGGAATTCTTTAATATCTATAAGCTTGATGCTAAATATACAACCTTTGCGCTTCTACCTGGTTCTCGAGAAAAAGAGGTAAAGACACTTTTGCCTCTTATGTTAGAAACTGCTAAGTACATACAAGAAAAAATGCCTCAGAGTCAATTCCTCATCCTAAGGTCAACCTCTGTAAGAGAGGAAATATTCAATGATATCATACGCGATTATGGGAAATTATGTTTATGCGTAATCTCTGATATGACCTATGATGGCTTGGCAGTAGCAGATTTTGCCCTAGTAGCTTCAGGGACAGCCACACTAGAAACAGCCATCATAGGCAAACCGCTCATCATTATGTACAAGGTATCTTTCTTAAGTTGGCTTTATCTAAAGAGGGTTATAAAGATACCCTACATAGGTTTAGTGAATGTGGTTGCACAGAAAAAAATTGTTGAAGAATTTCTGCAGTATGATATAAAACCTAAGATAGTTGCAGACTATGTTATAAATACCTTGATGGATAAAAATGCACTGAGCAAAATTAAAGAGGAATTTCTTTCTGTAACTAAGAACTTAGGTGAAAGAGGTGCCAGTCAAAGGGCAGCTCAAACCATAGTGGATTTTCTGAGTAAATGCTGAAATTAAATCCTTCTAAAATTGCGCTTGAGGTATTTTCTGCGTTGACCTACGCTGTTGATGCCCAGCGTTCAAAAAATCTATATCATGCCTGGAAGGTAGCAATACTATCAACCCATTTTGCCAAAAGTATAAAGAATCCAAGAAAAATAAAAGAGGTATTCTACGCCGCCTTACTACACGATGTAGGTGGAGTAGGGTTTCCTTTCCATATCGTCCATTATCTCAAACGTAATGACAAGGTAAGTCGTGATACGTTATTATCTCATCCTATAATTGGGGCTCAGCTCATCTCTAACATACCCCAGATGGGTTCTGTAGCAAAACTGATACTTGACCACCACGAATGGATAAATGGCCAAGGCTATCCTCGGGCAAAGACTGCTAAATACATACCCTGGGGTTCTCAAGTTATCAGATTAGCAGATACCATTGATACAGCCTTACAGACAGAAAAGATAGATAATCTAAATACTCTAAAAAATAAACTCTCCTTAAACGTCAATAAAGAATACTCCAAGGATCTGTTTGAAGTCGCATTTAAGATTCTTAATAAAGATGGACTCTTTAAAAAAATAATCTCTTACCAAAGTATCCCTTATTTATTTAACGAAACAAAAGAAAATGTAGGCCTAATATACATCCCACAAAAAATTGATGCCGTTGGCACTGTCTTAGAAGTAACAGCGCAGATTATCGATATGCGGCACCCTTACTCTGCGGGACATTCGTTAAGGGTGTCGCGTTATGCCATGGCTTGTGCATTGGCAATGAGATTAGAGCACGATGAGGTAACCAAAATCAAATGGGCAGGACTTATTCATGATATCGGAAAGATAATCATCTCGCGTAAAGTCTTAGAGAAACCTTCCGTCCTTACTGCCAAAGAATATACAGAGGTAAAAAGACACTCCTCTTTAACCCAAGAGATATTAAAGATGGTAACTACACTCAAAGAGATTGCGCCTATCGCAGCAAGCCACCATGAATACTACGATGGCTCAGGTTATCCCCAAGGACTAAAAGGAGACTTAATACCTCTTGGCGCCCGCATTCTGGCTATCTGCGATGCATTTGATGCAATGACCTCAAACCGGCCTTATCGCAAACCATTAAGTCATCTTGAAGCCTGTAAAGAATTAGAAAAACTTTCAGGCAAACAATTCGACCCTGAAATCGTTAAGCAAACCTTACCTATATTTAAAAATCTGGGTATTTAACAAACAGGGATTAAAAAGATTTTGCTATAGCAATGCGTTCCTTTACAGGAGGATGGTCAAAGAAGAATATCTTAATGAGAGGAGGCGGGTTCATATCAGCAAGGTTTTGTGCTGAAAGTTTATGTATCATTGAAATAAAAGACTCTTTTGAACCTGTGGACTTCAGCGCCATTAAGTCTGCCTGTTTCTCAAATCTTCTACTTATATAATTCTCCAAGGGCTTAGATAGTATACTAAATAATATCAAATATATTAACACAACAGGAAAACTAGCAATATCTGACAATGAAGATAAACCAAAAAATCTTAAGGCATAATCCCTGGTTTTAAAGATAATGTATAAAGATAACGTGATAATTGAGGAGCTAACAATAATGAGTTTGAAGATGTGCCCAAGCTTGTAGTGGGCAAACTCATGAGCTAAGATAACCTCTATCTCTGGAAGGCTATCTTTATATTTGAGGGTATCTGTCAATATAACCCTCTTAGTCTTACCCCAACCCACAAATCCGGCGTTTGCCTTTGTGGTCTTTTTGCTAAAATCTATCTCGAAGACATCGAGTATCTTTAAATCCATCTTAACTGCTAGATTTATAATGCGCTCTCTAAGTTCAGTATCAGAGATTGGCTTATATTTGAAAAATAGTGGTATGATAACTACAGGAACTAATCTGGCAAAAACCAAAGAATATCCAAAAAACAGAAAATACAAACCACCAGTTATGAGGATAATTTCTGGTTACGTAATAAAACATCTCAAAGAAGATTACTAAGATTATATAAGATATGGTGGCTGATTTGATTTGGTCTTTTAACCAAAGGATAAAGTTTTGCTTAGAAAGACCAAAACGGTGTTCCCAGAGAAAAGAGTGATAGAACTCCAAAGGAAAATTTAACAAAAGATACCCTATATAACCTAACAGTATATACACAGGAATAACTGTATACCTGTTCTTCAGTAAGTCTGAAATTAACTCTGCCAATAATTTAGAGATCCCTAGTCCCTGGAATAGAATAAGTAACAGCAATAACCAGAATATTTCTACGATTGCCAGAAGATACTTTATATAAGAATACTTTTTAGCTTTACTCTGTAGGTCATAATTACAAAAATTATCCATACTGTATTATCAGTTAGGATTTTTGATAGGTAAGACATCTATAAAGGTTCTGACCTTCCCACCAGGCGTCTTCTTTTTTCTAAAAGAGACCTTGCCTGCACATAGAGCGTGTAATGTACTCAGGCCTTTTACATTGATACCTGCCCTATAAACACTCAATCCACGAGAAAGTATCTGACCTGGTTTAACTATCTGCCCCTGCGAGACCTTTAGGGATATGTCCTTCTTTGGTCTTGATTTTCCACCTGCCATCTTTAATCCACCTCCTGTTTGTTGTAAATAGATTAATTAGAAATTACTAAATTAGACTCAGATAATCCTTGCACTCCTTAAACGGGTCTAACGAACGCTCTATCTTAATGTTTGAGTTACCCTTTAAATCTATCACTTCCTTTTTTTCTTGTGGATGTATCACTTCTATAATGGGGCAAAATATATCATCTTCATTTTGCTTACGTACCACTGCAACCCTGCCATCGTTTAACAAAAGGATTGTCCCTATAGGCCAAACTCCTATAATCTTAAAGAACCTATCTAAAAGATTTGGTTCAAAGAGCCTACCCTTTTCTCTCATCATCAAACTGTAGATAGCCTCAGCTGGATAGTAACTCTTGTAACTCCTCCTTTGACAGAGTGCGTCATAAACATCGCATATAGAAACAATCAAAGACGCAATATGTGGTTTGTATCTAAAGTTCAATTTAGGATATCCTGTTAAGTCAAATTTAAGATGATGTTCAAATGCTACCAATACAGGTAGTATCCCCAGATTATCTACATATCTTAAAAGAATCTCCGCGCCTAATAGGGTGTGGCTTCTAATCTTTGAAAATTCTTCTTCTCTCAATTTTTCAGTCTTGGCAACTATCTTTCTTGCGATATAAATCTTACCAATATCGTGCAAAAGGGCAGAGATCCCTATATCTATAGTATCCTTTTTGCCAAATCCTAGGCGCGAGGCAAAATACATTGCTAAGATTGCTACGTTCACCATATGCACGAATGTGGTTACATCATGCTTCTTGATTGCCACCATCTTTAAGACCTCTTGATGCCTATCTGTCAACTGTTCTATAAGGCTACTAAAGGAAATCTTTAATGCTAAGATATCAATTTTACCTGACTCTATAATGGTTTCAAAAATATCTCTGGTTTGATTCAGATAATCTTCATATGAATCCTGCAGCAGAGACTCTTCTAGCTTCGATCTCTGTCTATTCGGACCAGATTCAGAGACAGAGATTTTGGCTACAACTATATTCTCAATACCTAAAATCATCAACTGCCCTTCTGTATCTGTCTTGAGCTCTTCTTTTGGAGTAAGCAGAAATACAATGAACTTCTCTATCTCTTCTTTCCTAAGCGAAGAATAAAAGGTGACCTTTTCGATCTCTTTTTCTTTAAAATAGTGAATTATCGATGGGCCGACTATCTTAGAGAGGTCAAAAAATATCTCTGTATCAAAAGCCAACTCTTCGCCAATAATACCTATCACCAATTCTGCTCTGTCTTTAAAGGCGTCTTGAAGGTAACCGTAAAGCGTATCTATAGAATTCTTAAATATAGGATGCTGCGTAGAGTAAAGTTTAGCCATATCTACGCAAACAAATATTCCTCTCATACACCTTTCTACCTTTTCTATGATATCCATTTCTGCAGTATCGCGTTAATAGTGTTTTTTAGCTTACGGTTCCAAAAGAAAAGTCTCTGTTTTATATCTATCAGATAATCCTTAGCCTCTCTGA
>JAMWDE010000033.1:0-1334 GCA_023818905.1 Candidatus Omnitrophota bacterium
GATACGCTCTTGAAGTATCTCAAAGGCTAATTGGCTCAAGACTTAAATTTAATGCCGTAATAACGGTCTTAACTACCTATGCTATCCTAATTATCTTCTAATGTCTCTACTAATTGTGAAATTTCCTTAATAATACAAAGGGGGTTTTCTTTTCTAAGTTCCTGCTCTGTGTGCGAACCAGTCTTAACTGCTACTGCCTTAATTCCAGCACGTCTGGCAGCTTGGATATCTATTGACATATCGCCTACATAAATCACCTGTGCAGGCTTAAGCTTAAATTTCCGCATTATCTTCAAAAGGATCTCTGGATTGGGCTTTATGTGCCTAAGTCTATCTGCACATAAAACATAATCTAAATATTTATCTAATTTAAGATGGCGGATCAAAATCCAGGAGAACCTTGTAGGCCTATTACTTGCTACAGCAAGCTTATAACCGCTCTTTTTAAGTAAAGACAAGGTTCTGTTCACCTGGGGTAGTAAGCGCGAATTAGACAACAGAGAGCCCTTATGGTGTTTACGGTATATCAAGACTGCTTTATATAGCTCGCTGGGTTTCACAAAGGGTCGCAAAAGATTCTCGTCTCCCCAACCCACTGCCCTACGTACAGTCAAATCATCTTGAACAGGGTAACCCATTTTTCTCATTGCATAGTTAAAACTTTTGATAATAGCAGGGTAAGCGTCAACTAAAGTCCCATCTAAATCAAAGATGATGAGTTTTATATCCTTCACACTAAGAGTAAATTAACAGATACTTTGTTCTTGTTGTAGTTACGGTATCTCTAAAGGTTCTTTTGAGACTTCATTCAGAGGTAATTCTTCCTGGATAAGGCCTTCTGGTATATCATCTACAGACTCGGGCCTCTCTACGCTAATATTTTTGGCAAGGTTGTTGTCTGCCTTATCTATAATATAGTCTATACTAACTGTATCTTTCGGACTAATCTCAGCCAGAGAATTAACATTTTCATAAGTAGTTTCATCATTTACCGTAAACTCAATTTCATTTTCAGCATCTGTCTCATAATCCAGATACCTAACTAAGAGTTTACTATTGGCTATATCCACTGTGACAACCTCACCCCATAACCATAAGATCTCAGGCTCTGTAGAGAAATCAGCTATAATCGGTGCCTCTGACCCCACCTCCTTTGAAAAACCAAATTCTAAGTAGCCAAACACCAAAGTTATCACCGCTAAAAGAATAGACAATTTTAACTTCATACCCACCCTCCTTGGATAATCTTACATAGAAACATTATGCCAGACAATCCAAATAAATAGAGAACCCAGAAGCACTGCTGTAAAGGTAAAAGGTAATCCTATCTTTAT
>JAMWDE010000033.1:1344-8447 GCA_023818905.1 Candidatus Omnitrophota bacterium
GGATACCCACAGTTACTATATTGCAGGAGGCACCGATAGGAGTGATATTCCCTCCTAAGCAGGTGCCAATCAAAAGTCCGAACAGAAAAGGATACATAGATATCCCCAAATTTGCTGCCGCTATCTTAACCACAGGAATCATTGCCATAGTGTAAGGAATATTATCTATAAATGCAGAGATAAAAACCGATATCCATACGATGAGAAAAAAAGCCAGTATCTTTTGCTTGCCTACAAAAGAAGTAACATAGCCTGCGATATCTTCAATTACCCCGCTATGAGTAAGGCTACCCACTAGGATAAAGACTCCAATAAGAAAAAAGAAGGTCTGCCAATCTAAATTTCTTACCAAAGATATGCTCTCGCGATGCTTTAACTCATGCCAAATCCCTCCTGTTATTCCCCAGAACAAACATATGGCTGCTATGGTATATTGGGGTTTACTTCTTATAAACGAAGACACAGCCAAACTCAACATCATACAGACCATAAAAACAGTGGGGATCCAGGTCTTTGGCCGTATCAATTTTATCGTTATGGGCAACTGATTGTATTTCTTAAATATCAACCAGAGAATAAAAACCGCACCAACTGCACCTAACTCAACAGCAAAAAATATGCCTGGCCTTGCTTTCATCCAAAAAAAATCATTAAAATTCATCCCTGTCTCCATCGCCAGTATAATACTGGGCGAATCACCAATCATAGTAGCAACTCCTTGCAAATTGGCAGACAAAGCCACTCCCACTAACAAAGGTACAGGATTTATATTTATCCTTCTGGCTATCTCCAAAGCAATGGGTGCCACAATCAAGACCGTGGCTACATTCTCAGTAAAACTAGAAATAAATCCCGAGAGCACGCATACCAATAGCATTGCCATAGAAACGCTGCGGGCTCTATTCACCAATAGAGAAGCCAGAAATGCCGGAACTCCAGAATAGACAAAGAGACCAGACAAAATCATGCTCCCTAAAAATACACCTAACACATTTATATTTATAGAACTCAATGCCTGTCTTATATTGATAACTCCGCTTACCAAAAGAACCACCACACCTAAATAAACCGAAATAAGTGCCAGTCTATGTTTCTGGTGATTCATAAAGTAGGCAATAAACCCATAACAGCATAAAAATATAAGAAGCGAAAGGTATTTCATCTATAAAATGGTAAGGCTATCAAAACAAGCCATACTATAGCAGTGGTGATTAGGCCTACGCTCAGTCCTATCCAAAACCACTTAAAAAAGGTTATGCGGATATTTTTCTCTTTCTCTAATATACCCAAGGCAACGATATTAGCAGTTGAACCTATCAAGGTGATGTTTCCGCCTAAACATCCGCCAAATAGAAGCGCCCACCATAAAGGCTGTAGATTAAAGTGCAATGCTTGCAGGCTCTGAACGATAGGAATAAAGGCTGCTACCAATACGACATTATCTAATATACTTGAGCCAATAGCACTTATCCAAAGTATGGCGCCTATAAGGATATTGGGATTACTACCGGTCACACCTATCATCTTCTTTGCCAGGACATCAGTCGCACCTGTATATTTTAGTGTTCCTGCCTGAGCAAAAAGAATCAGAAAGAAAAGTAAGGTCCACCAATCCACTTCCTGTTCGATGTAACGGCGTGCCCTGTTTCTTCTCCAAATCATGACTCCACCCGCAAAAATAAGAGGGATACTTAAAAGTAATGTATTGGTTTCCAAGCCCCAGATATTCTCTAACCGATGATGTAGGGAAATGAAAAACAGCGTTAGGGCAAAAATACCTAAACCGCGCTTGAGTTGTTTTTCGGGTGGAACTGAGATAAGTCTTATCAATATCTCATTGGCTTGCAATTCCTTTATCTTCCCATCCAATCTTTTGATTGCTTTGCGATACCAGATACTTATTATAAAGATAATAAACAAAAGACAAAGGCACATCAGAGGAAACGCCTTTACTATAAAATCCTCAAAGGTAAGGCCAGACTTGGAAGCAATCAGTATGCCAATGGGATTACCCAGAACTGTTCCGCTTGAGCCGATATTGGTAGCAAGTACACTGATAATGATAAAAGGTATGGGCTCCACCTCAAAATAATCACAGATTTCTAATATGGCAGCTACCATAAACATAATAGAGGTAACCTCATCTACGCAACAGGCAAGTAAAGCAGAAAATACGGATATCATCAAGATAAACCTCTTGGCAGTAAGATTTCTTACTCTTAAAAAAAGGGTTATCAACCAAGCAAAGAATCCTACCTCCTTAAGCAATCCTACCAAAACCATCATCCCTACTAGAAAGAGAATCACCTCTAAAGAGGCAAACTTAATCGCATTTTCTAAATCCACGGTCTTGGTTATTAAAAGTAAGGATATACCTAAGAAGGCTACTGCCAGACGGAAATTCCAGAATAAAAGCGTAGCAAAGATTGAGGTAAAGAAGATAGAAGTAGCAACTATCTGCGTGGGGTTAAACCCGATTGCGTTTCCTAAGAATCCCGCTATGATAATTAAAAGAATTAAGAAGATAAATTTAAGAGCTATCCTATTAGTCATAAGTTATAAATGGTAAGACCAATCAAATGATACTTGACTCTTTTATATACGCCTTTAGAATATCTTCTCTGGCTACTATCCCTACTATATTTTTATCTTTATCCACTACAGGTAGACGTCTTGTTCTTTGAGTAAGCATAATGCGTGCCACCTCACATAAGGCCGTATCTTCATCTACTATCAAAACATCTTTACGCATCACTTGAGAGACCTTCAAGTTTAATAGGTCCTGAATTTTTTTCTTAATAGACTTGGGGTTTTCTTCATAGACAAAATTCCCTACTTTGTCTATATAGGAAGGGAGGAGGTTCCTTAATACATCTTTCTCTGTAAACATACCTATTATTTTATTGTTCTCGTTTATTACCGGTAAACCACTTATATGCATTTCCAATAATAAATTTAGCGCTTCCCTGATGGTAGTATGGGGAGAAAGACTCTTGACCCCTCTGGTCATTATATCTTTTACTTTCATTTTGACTCCTTGATTTAAAGTTAGCTATTAGAGAATCTCTTTCAACCGGCCTCTTAATCTTATATAAACAAAAGAGGCAACAGAGGCCTTAAAAATATCACCCAAAACAAAAGGTAAGAATCCAAAAAGTATTGATCTGGTAGCATTGTATCTAAAAACAAAACCCAGCCATAACGTACCTATTGTCAAAATAATAAAATCAGCTAGACAAAACAATATAAATACAGAAAGTATACTTTTTGTCTTGCTTATAAATCTACCTATAAATAATGCGGCTAAAACAAATCCCGCCAGATAACCGCCTGTTGGACCAACAAGATAAACAAATCCACTACCTGCACCTGCAAATATAGGCAAACCCAGACCACCTAATAGTAGATATATAGATTGGGACAATGCGCCCAAACCGCTTCCCAGAATAGCCCCTGATAACAATACAAATAGCGTCTGGAGGGTTATGGGTATAGGAGTAAACGGTAAAGGCATGCGCACAAAGGCACCCAGTGAGGTCAAGATAACAAATACTGATACATTGATTATGCGGCATATTGTTTTATCTACTATAATCTCTCTGTTTAATATAGTCTCCATCTAATTACCTCCTTGATCTATCCTGTCTGGGATTGTTAACTTTAATTTTTTGATTATCGATTAAGTCAAAACGCTCATTATTATAGCCGAAAATATACCTACAGTAAAGTTATCATCTAAAGGCAGAGGTATAATCTCAATCAGGGTTGCACTCAGTGCGCCTAGAATATAAACATACCAGGGTAAAACAAGTAGGGTAAAATTTAAGACTATAGCCACTAATAAACACGCTGCGAAAAAGGCCAAACTCCCCTCTAAACTTCGGTTGGCAATAATCTTTGTGCGACCAAACCTCACCCCAAACAATGCCGAAGCAGTATCGCCGAAGATAAGAAATAGGATTGCAGTTATAGCAATATCTTTTCTGAAAAATACAACTATCAAAAAAATGGATAATAAAAACCAAGTAGCGGTGAGTAGATTCTTCTTCTCTTTTTCCTTTACATAATATTTAAGTAAACTAAAAAAATCTTCTTTAAAACAGATGAGCCTAAATCTAAAAATCTCAACGCATATAAAGAAACACAGAAATCCAAAAACCACAATTAGGGTTGTCCTCTTACCGCTGAAATAGTATATTAAAGGAAATATGGTAGCAGCAATCCTTAAGGACTTACGCAAGATTAGGCGGGACATTTATATCGGTTTTTTTAAAACTCCTCCATATAGGCTCAGTAATCTCTTTCATCTGTCGGCTATATTCATCAAGGTATTTCCTTATAGGGTCTTCTAAAATTACCTCGGCTCCCTGGTGAGTAGGTCGGGCACCGCTACGAGCTATTGCCTCGCGTAAGACTTTAGGATTATCTATAATCATACAAGGGGTAAGCAAATTATCACCAAAAGGTTGTATGTTTCTTAAATATCTAAAGAAATCAGAATTCAGCGCTTCTTTTAGGCTCTTATTTTTTATATTATCCACTGCAAAATGTATAAAGGCACAGGGCTCAATATCCCCTTTATTGTTTATGTGTACGTATCTTCTCCCAGCGGCAATACAACCACCTACGAATGGCCCATCATTCCAGAAATCACCCACGAAGATAGGAAGGCGTTCCCTTATCTGGGCTATCTTACGCCAAAGTTGTTGGCGCTGTAAAGGGGTAGCCATAATTCCTATATCAGGGTCTTTCCCGATAGGGAGAAACTGAAAGAACCAAACTACATAGCAACCTTTGTCAACCAGCATTTTAAAAAACTCATCCGAAGTTATCTCGTCTGAATTATCTTTGGTCTGTGTCACTGAGGCACCGAAGAAACAACCTGCCTGCCTCAAGTTATCCATTGCCTGCATTACTTTATCAAATACCCCTTTGCCCCTACGCCGGTCGGTGGATTCTCTAAAACCCTCTAAACTTATCATAGGGGCTACATTTCCTAAACGCACTAGGGTTTTGGCCATATCTTTATCTATCAATGTGCCGTTAGTGTAAACCTGAAAATAGATATCCTTGTGCTTCTTATAGACCTGCATCATCTCTCTATAAACAAACATCTCACCGCCCTGAGTGACGATAAAATGTATTCCCATCTGCTTTGCCTCATTCAAAAGGCGGTCAATCACCTCAATAGGAAGGTCGTCATCCTTAGTGTAATTCCTGGTAGAACAGCCTAAACAATTAAGGTTACAACGCATAGTAGGGCTTAACACTAGAAACCAGGGGGGTTCAAATCCTGCAATGTCTTGAAATTTTTTGCTCTGCGAAACTTCTTTAAATATGGCATTGATAAAAAAGTTTCTTATCAATGCACGTTTACAACGTGGATTTAAATCGCGCAGTATCCTCTTAGCCAGTTCTACCGAGGGATGATTCTGTCTAAAATAATTTCTTAACTCTCGCAAGGCGCTTTTAATAATAGGATCACTATGCATAAGAATCTTCTCGGCAATATAGGTTAACCTCAGTAGGCCTTGATTAGAAATACGTGAAAGTGCAGGTACGGTAGAAGAAAGAATTAAAGCAGACAACTCGCTTTTTATTTTTTTGCCCAATCTAACCATCTTTTTCTCTTTAAATATTATTTAATAACTATTTTTTAATATCTTTAATAAAAACAGGGTTAACAAGAGTCAGACGCAACAAGATTAACAAATTTTATCGCAGACTTTCTCCTATTAACCCTTTAAATAAGATTGAAAACGTCAAACAGTAAACTAATCTCTCGCTATTGCCAGGGTTACTATGCCAGCTAAAATCAAAAACAGGCCTATACAGCCTTTAATTACTACCAAAAGTTCTGACCACCAGCGTATAATTGCTAAAACACCCAATACCAAAAATGCCAAGCCTAATATCACCTTAAAGATAGTCCAGAGTATCTTTTTGACGTCTGTCTTTTTCTCTTCCTGTTTTACTTCCTCTGCCATTTTATACACCTCCTTATTTTGGTTTCATTCATTTGGCCTACTCTTCCATCTACGATGAATCCAGCCCCAATCTGCAGGATACCTACGGATATACCCTTCGATTATGTTGGTCAATTTTTGGATATTGATAACCACTGTATCCTGAAAATTTGCAGCTGATTCTAACTGTAAGGGTGGCTCAAAAATAATCTTATGCGTATCGTCCTTCTGCCTTACTATAAAACAAGGTATTATACTTGCTCCTGTACGACGCGCCAAAACTACCGGACCGGTAGCTGTAGCAGCTTTTCTGCCAAAGAAATCTATAAACACACCTCCTGAACCAAAGTTCTGGTCTATGGGTATAAAAACCACTTCATTATTCCGTAATGCCTTAATAGTTGTCTCTACACATACCTTCCTGGGTTGACTGTATATCGTCTTTATCTTAAGACGGTTACGTTTTGCCATAAATAATCTTTCCACGCGTCTGTCTCGCATAGGTCTCATAATTCCAGCTACAGGATAACCTTCCAGGCTCAGCCGCGCCATCAACAAAGGGAAATTGCCAAAGTGGGCGCTTACCAGAATTACGCCTTTGCCTTTATCTAAGGCCTTCTTTAAATTATCCTCACCTGATAACCCTACGTGTTTCTTTAGTAGAACGGGCCTATCCATCAAAAACATCAGCTCGGTGCCTGCCTTTGCCATAAAAGTGAAACAATCCTTGGCAATCCGTTCTATCTCTTCAGAAGTCTTCTCGCTACCAAAAGCGATATTAAGACTCTCCAAGGCAATACGACGCTGTTTACGCGCAATCCTGCAGCCCAGGAATGCAAGTTTAGTTGCAAAGATATAAAGATAGCGCGCAGGAATAAATCTGATTATCAAAGAACAAAAAACTAAACCCAACCAACTAAAGAAGCGAGAAAAGGCCTTGCGTATCTTTTTATAATCCATTTAGATAAGTAAAAAAATTATAACAAAAAAAACCAAAAATGCAAGATTTTTTATACTGGTGTGTTGTTGCAACATAAAAATGTCATCTTTTTTGCAAAATAGAAATGTCACCTTTTAAGAATTCTTTTAAAGAATTTTCTTTTTGGTTTTTAAAGCTCCCTATCTTTTTAAATCTTA
>JAMWDE010000034.1 GCA_023818905.1 Candidatus Omnitrophota bacterium
AAAACACAGTTAAGACAGTAACCACCATATAAGCAGAGACTGAGCCTAACCAGACCCAAAATGGCTTACCTGACTTAACACTCATTCCTAAGCCAACTAATTGGGTTTTATCTGCAAGTTCTGCAAAAAGAACTGCTACAAATGTGGTTAAAAATATTTTGGTATACATTAAAAATAGTCCTCCCTTCTGTCTATAAAAAGGTAAGATAAGGTAGGATTAGTGTATCTCTTGGGCACCTTCTATCTTTACGCCTTTACCCTTTATATATTCAAAGGTATTCTTTAGCTCTCCCTCTTCCCCTTCTAATATTAATAGCGCCCAGCCTAATTCTGTAGAGAAGGAGGCCTCAATGATGCTTAAGGTGATATTGAATTGTTTGCAGATACTGCAGATTATAGGTTCATCTTTTAATTCTCCGGGGAAGGTCCATTCTGTTTTAATCTTCATTTTTTCTCCTCCTGGTTAATGTGCAGGATTATCCAGGCAATCACATACACCACTATCCCCAAACCCAAGGCAACCACTGTATAACCTATAATTGCTGGCAGGATAATCCGCAATGCTGAAGCCTTAAACAAATCCAACCAATGGAAATTATGGATAAAATTTAGCCAGTTATCTCTTAAGAGTTGCAAATCCACTCCCATTATAACTGAACCTATCTTAAGCGCCAAGAAAAAACTTACAAAACTTAACCAGGTATTGGTAAGGAGACTTCCGATTATGGCACTGGCACGGTTTACCCGCAGTAATAACGCCAAAAAAATGGCTGCTATCGGTCCTGTGCCGGGTAAGATTCCCGTTGCCACACCCAGACCCAAGCCCAAAGCAACCCTCTGAGGAGTATCGTTAATCTTAAAGAGTTTTATATAGAGAGTATGTAAGAATCCTAAGATCCTATTTTTTCTTGAGTTCTTCATCTACAAGTATGCGCTTAAGTATCTTTCCGGTAGTATTTTTAGGAAGAGAATCTCTGAATTCAATTGAGCGGGGGACTTTGTAAGAGGCAAGTCTTTCTCTAAGATACTGTAGTATCTCTCGCTCAGTGGCAGTGGCGTTCTCCTTTAAGACCACAAATCCTTTAGGTGCTTCTCCTCTATGTTCATCAGGCACGCCTATAACCGCTGCCTCTTTTATCTTGGGATTCTGATAAAGCACCTCTTCTATCTCTCTTGGATAAACATTTAACCCACGCACATTCACCATCTCTTTCTTTCTTCCCACAATATAGATATAGCCCTGATGGTCAAACTTTGCCATATCACCGGTATAAAACCAGCCAGCTTTCAATGTTTCTTCTGTGGCTTCCCTCTGTCTGTAATAACCCAACATCACATTAGGACCTCTGACAATCAGTTCTCCTACCTGGCTTGGCTTTACATCCTGACCCTTCTCATCCACAATCCTTACTTCTATATTTTTAGACAGAGGCAGACCTATTGAACCAGCCTTGCGCTGACCTTTTAGAGGATTGAGGGTTACTACCGGCGAAGCTTCAGTTAAACCATAACCTTCTAAAAGCGGTATGCGAAACCTCTTTTCGAACTCCCTGAAGGTCTCTACAGGAAGCGCAGCAGCTCCTGAAATACATATCCTTACAGGATTAAATAATCTCATCAGAGGACTGCTCAGCAACTTGGGGAGCTTCATCTCTTTTAATATATTATAAACAGATGGCACTGCCACAAATATAGTGACACGATTCTTTCTTATGGCACGGATGACTCGTTTGAATGGCTTAACCGCCTTCATTAAAACTATCTTTGCTCCGATAAGTAAAGGTAGATTCATACAGACCGTAGCAGCGAATGAATGGAATAAGGGTAAGATGCAGATAAAAGAATCGTGGCAGTTTGCTTTAATAGCGTCTGCGCTATCAATGGCATTTGAGATAAGGTTATAATGAGAAAGCATTGCTCCTTTGGGGAATCCGGTTGTTCCTGAGCTATAGAGTATCACTGCCAAATCCTGAGGAGCACAGAAAATTTTACTTAATATCTCGGTGTTTGTTTTCTTTATTCGGTTGAAATCCAGGATGCTCTCTTTGGTTTTGGTAGTAGTGATGATGTACTTTAAAGAGTCCAGGCGCAACCTTAGTTCTTCTGCCATATCTAAGTTTACCCTTGAGGTAATTAGGGCTACTGCTTGGCTATCTTGCAGAATATACTTTACCTCCTCTATTTTGAACATATAGTTTATCGGCACTGCTACTGCGCCTATCTTAAGTATGGCGTAATAGGCAAAGATAAACTCTGGGCAGTTATCTAAGAAGATAGCTACTTTGTCTTTGGGTCTTATGCCTAATTCAAGGAGGCCTGTAGCTAATTGGCTGGTAGTCTCATCAAGGGTTTTGTATCTTATTTTTTTCTGCCCGAACACAACTGCAATTCTTTGGGGGTATCTTCTGGCACTTGTATTTAAAAGTTCGCCTAAGTTTTGTGGTATCATATCTACTCCTTGAATCTGGGTTTTATATTTATACCTGCAAATCTTTCTAGGCCATATGATTCTTGAATCCAGCCGTTATGTAAACCATAGTTATGCATTGATTCTTTCGCTGCTTCATACTCTTCATAGGTTATACGGCGCGCAATCTCCTTAAATTGACCTGACTTGTAACAGGGAAAATACTGACTCATCAGACTGATATAGGTGTCTGCAGAAACCTCTTCAGCGATAAACCGCATTATCTTATCTGTTCCAGAGATATTATGTGGAAGTACCAGATGCCTTATTATCAGTCCTCTTTTTATGATGCCCTTCTCATCTATTTGGGCAGGACCCACTTGCTTATGCATCCTTATAACTGATTGCTGACTCAAATAAGGATATCCTGGAGCAGAGGAATATTTTATTGCCATCTCCTCTTCTGCATAACGTAAATCCGGTAAATAGATATCCACGATACCTTCTAGAAGCTCTATTATCTGCGGTAATTCGTAACCACTAGTATTGTACACAACCGGAATTTTAAGTCCTTGGGGAATCGCTATATAGAGACTTTTAAGAATTTGCGGTAATACATGGGTTGGGGTAACAAAGTTTATATTATGGCAACCCATATCTTGCAGTTGCAACATAAACTCTACCAGTTCCTCTAACTCTACTTCCCTACCCTCTCCTAACTGGCTGAATTCAAAGTTTTGGCAGTAAACACAAGCCATATTGCACCAGGAGAAGAATATAGTTCCTGAGCCTTGACTACCTGATATAGGAGGCTCTTCTCCGTGATGCGGCATATAGCTACATACCTTGGGTTTAAGCCCGGTTTTGCAGAATCCTCTTTCATCCTTTAGGCGATTCACTGAGCATTTGCGCGGGCAGATGCAACAGGCTTCCAACATCTTAAAAGTCTTATCAATAATCTTTGCTAAATTGCCGTTTTCATAAGCCTCCAGATAACTGGGGTATCTCTTTGTATTATCGTTCATCCTTAGTAATTTGCTCTCTATAGATTCTTCTTATCTGATTAAATATCTCAATGTATTCAGGTGTCTTGTAATCCGGATAAGTCCATTCCCAGGCTTGAAATGTGTTGTTTTGGAAGAAAAGGGTTACTTCTGCGTATATGCCCTGAGTTAAATATATGCGGTGTTTATAATCTTTAGTAGAGGCAAGGATCAGCTTTGCTGAATCTATATATCCAGGGTCAAGGTTCACCTGACGATTTTTATTTTGGGTGAATCTTTTCTCAATAGAATTGGTAATAATTTTGATGCGGGCTAAGTTCTGCGGAGGGATAAGTTTTTTAAAACTGATAAACTTTCTTTTTAAATCCTTGCCAAACTCTGCTTCATAGTAATCAGTATGGGTAAACGCCAAGGTTTGGCTTTCAAAGTCTATTTTACCAAAGCATTTTTCTAATATCGCCTTTACCTTTTCAAATACATCATCTATCCTGAAGATAAAACCCACTATCAACTTTACAGGCAGAACCTTATGTATTGAGCCCATTTCATTAAAATTCAAGACTGAAACGGATATCCGATAGGCATAACCAGAAGCGCAACATAATCTTTCTGCAAATCTAAGATGCGGTTTACCGTTTCATCTTCAAAAGCTCCCACCTCCACAGTAGCCAGGCCCAAACTGGTTATAGCTAAATATGCATTCTGCGCGGCGTGACCTGCCTCCATATAAACATAACGCCTACCCCTATCTCCATAACGATAGGTAGTGCGCTGGAATCTGGCGACTATTACCAAAGTTACCGGCGCCTCCTCAATAAAACTTTGCCCCAGACAGGCCTGGGCAAGTTGCCTGCGTTTATCTATCTCTGAAATAGGTTTAAGCGCGTGTTCCTCTACGATATAATGATAGAGCCCCCCTTTTAATTTATCCACACCTGCAGGACCTACCAGTAAGTATAATTCCAAAGGGTAAGTCGCTCCTGCAGAAAGAACGGTTCTGGTGGCATGCGTGACAGCATCTGCTTTCATACCATAAGTAGCCCAGAGTATACTGGAAACATCCTTAAGCTTGAGAGATCTGTTTTGGAAGTTTCGGCAGGAGTAACGTCTATCCAGAAGCGTTTTAAAATCTACATCCTGAAAGGATGGTTGGTCTAATTTTATCTTCATATTTTTACCAAAATGTTTTTGGGCTTGGGCGACTGAATGGAGATTTAAAATATTGATTAAGACGTACAAAAATAAAAGATATCTCATGACCGTTTAAGGTCGGAAGTATCCTGGGGTAAGAATTGGTTTATGTAGCGGGATATCTTTTTGCGTTGATTTTCTTTTATCTCATTAAAATAGATAGCGATATTAAAACCGTTTTTATTGTTGTCTTCAGTCCTTACCACCACACCTTTACATTCTACTTCTGTATATCTTCCGGTTTTTTTATCTGGTATAGGTAGGGTTAGCCTTACCGCAATTTTGGTAAAGGGTGGTATGTATCTGTCTAAACGACAGTATGCGCCTATACAGCTGATATTCTCTGTGGTGGTAGATAAGTCGTATCCGTCAGCCACTACCTTTAGGGGTAGCGCCTGGACTATACGCGGATAACGTCGCCTATCGGTTTTCAGGCGTAGATTTTTTTTCATTTCAGGTTTCTTTTGCTTCTTTTGATTTTACAGTTTTACACCAACACTTTTTAGTGCAATAGTATTTACCGTTGCGGTAATAGCGTTTAAGTTTCTTAAGGGGTTTTCCGCAACCCAGACAGTTGGTTTGCTTTTCTACCTCTGGATTTTTTTCTGTTTTTGCCTCTTCAGCCATAATTTTTAATTCCTTTTCTTTTTAGACTTTAGTTGTATGTATGTCCAAATAATCTGAAAGATAATTCTTTTCTTGCGGTGATATTTCTAAAAATTCCACGCCCATACGGTAGCGGTCAGAATGCGCTAAAGGAGCTGCCCAGGCAATTCTTGCCTGAGGACTCAATATGCGCGAGAGCACATTGATTTCCAGCTTCAAAGGTGTGGATGGAGCAATAAATTTATCATTGATGAAGCTTAGCCCTCCTAAACTGATATCTTCACAAAGGGAATTACTGTATTCAGGAGTGCCCCTAATTTGATAACGTAGAGGCAGGTGAACCCTTAGGCGCGGATTACGCCTCTTTTCGCGTGCCAGCATATCTTCCTCGGCTTATCTTTAGGAAGCCGTGGCTTTTCTTCCGTTGACCTTAATATATCATATCTTAATTTGGGTGTCAATAGGAGAATTCCTTTGCATTTACGCACTGATGCTTAAGGTGTGAAAACTACCTACGTATAGACGCTAAGAGACAACTATTTATAAGACGCCATATGTGTTATCTTATCTAATGAGTTGGTGAATTAACGAATTTGCAGATTCACGAATTAGGGGGTTTATAAGAATAGAAAACTTACAAATCTTAAGGTAAAGAGTAATAAATATGAATACTTTTTAAAAAGGCGCTCTCTCTTTTCACTCTTAGGAGTGTACAGTTTGAGCGCCTCTTTTTCGATTTAAGAGCTCTTAACTCTTAAAAAGCGGCGCTAACTTACATCCGTACTCTGGATATAAAGTTAGCCAGCTTTTTTACGTTTACGCACCACTGTTACCAACCCTAAACCGCCGATACCTAAAAGCAGTATTGAGGCTGGTTCAGGAACGGCTAATCTAGCAGTACCATCAACCTCAAGATTCAGAAACTGCGAATTAGTTACAGTTTGTCCTGTATATGCGCCCCAGTTTGAAGGCAAAGGTGAATCAATCAATTTGTTATTATCTGGGTCGGCATCGCTGTTTGAATCTGTAATTGCAGCTAAGAAATCATACGTAGATAAATCAACTCCTTTTTTATCAAACATATAACCAGGAGTTATGAATAGGGCTTTAAATTCTACGTCAATAGAACCGTCCAAATCCTTAGTTGAGAAATCAAAACTACCACTACCATTCAACAGAGTAAATTTTGCTATAAGCGTACCATCCTTGTAACCCGATACAGGAGAGCCCTGGAGAGTAGTTGGCGTAGCATTAACGTAGGTATCGAGATATAGATCTAAAGTCCCTCCTGTAAATACGTAATCTACGTCGTCTCCTGCTATAAAGGTATGGTAACCGACTAGATCAGCTATCCCGGTTAGCTCAAAGTCGGTGATTTTAATATCGTTTCCGCTTTGGTATTTTCCAATTGCTCCGGTTGTTTTATCTTCAAGGCCTGTCGCTGAAATTTTAAAAAGCATCACATCAGTAAAAGGATCGCCCGGTGATATGCCGTCTGATCGGTCAGAATCGGTGATATCAACGTGGCTGATACCTAAATACCTCATCAAGTCAATTCCTGTTATATACTCATCACCACTTGAAAGCGGTACTTTTAATGCCCAGTCTTCTATAATTGTAAGAAAAGCGTAACTTTGAGCTGTAGTTATAAAGGTAACACATAGGGTTGCAAAAATTACGATTAGTAACTTTCTCATTCTTCTTTTTCACCTCCTTTCTTTTTTATCTATTTTGTCAATCGCATTCCGTGGCTTGATAATGCGAATAACAATCTAATTTTGCGCCAACTCGTTAAACCCAAACATTCGCTAACTAGTTTTTCTTCTAATTTTTAACAGTCCCAGAAGTCCCAAGCCAAGAAGCGAAAGCGATGCAGGTTCAGGAACTGGGAATATGGTTAGATCATCAATAGCTAAGTTGTTACCCGAACTTGAGCTTGACCAGAGAGATATACTTCTTACCGGCGCGCTAAAACCATAGGCGTTTTCGTAAAACCATTGACCTGTTCCTGTCCAAGTGCCATAGCCAAGCGAGGTGCCGTTTATATCATAGGACTATCCGTAAAATAAAGTTCCATTTGTGCCTAAAAATTCATTTGGTGGTTCGCTTGAGTTTGCATGAATGCTAAAATGAATGGTTGCACCTGAATTAATTGCAAGAGTTCTTTTTTCCAGTAATGACATATCTTTATCGGAATTACGAACCATAAAAACATCTGCGCCATATTTTTTTAATAACGCTTCTAATTTTTTGCTCAAATCCAAATTGAGATCTTTTTCTTTCATTCCGGAAAGTCCAACTGCACCAATGTTTGAACCACCATGTCCAGCTTCGATGGAGATTTTTATTCCTTTAAGTGGCTGTTTTTTTTTAAAGTTGAAAATTGGTGGATATTTTATTTTTAATAATAATTCTTTCCCGTTTGGTTTTAACTCAAAACCCCAAATTTTTTCTGTGTAAAGATTAACATAAATTTTATAAGTCTCTTTTGATGTTTGCTGCCATGTTATTTCTTCAATGTAACGCAAATTTGGTTTGTGGATTATCCAAGTGCTGCTGGTTTTAACTCCATAAAGACTGATGACAATTCTTTTTTGAAAAGGATCGGAATAAACATCGTAAGGAACATTTTCTAAATAGGGAATTATGACAACATCGTACAATGAATCTGGATAAGCAGAAATTGGATTTATGAAATAAGTTGGTTGTGGTGTACCATTTGGTAATACATCAACAAATTGTTTGTTAATGTAACCTTCTTCTGCATCATTTAATTTAATTCTGTAGTAATCACCAAAAATTCCATTTGATTTTAATATTACATTTTTTGGCAATTCATTTCTTAGTGGCGCACCTAATCGTATTGGGGCCAATGTAAATTCAAGAAGTGAATAATCATTGTTTGTAATTAAAAGTGGAAATTCATTTTCATTTTTTATTATTAAAGTGTTATTTAATGTTTTGTATATTTTTTCATTTTCATTTGATGATGATTGTAAA
>JAMWDE010000035.1 GCA_023818905.1 Candidatus Omnitrophota bacterium
TAAGGCTTATGGGGTTGAAAAGGAAACTTAGATGTGTACGGTCCTTTAATTAGTGCCCTTATCGCCTCTTTTAATTCTCTTAACTTAGGATATATCATATTGTTTATCTTTATAAACCTATAACGACTTATCTTGCTGATACTTATCGCAGACAGATTTCTCCCATAGTTTAACACCCGAGATACGCGCTCCACGTGCGATAGCATGAGCAGCCACAGGAGAAGTAAGAACCAAAAATATTATACATAAAAACGTCTTTATGCCGGCGGCGGTAATAAACCCCTTAAAAACCATACTACCAAAAAGAATGCTACAGGTCCCTAAGGTAACACACTTGGTAGTTGCCTGAATTCGATTATACACATCAGGAAGACGAATCAGGCCAATACAGCCAAAGATATCAAACCCTAACCCAACTACAATAAAGATTGTACCTATAACCTCACTCATCAAATCCCCTGCCTTCCAGATACTTAGCTATGGCTAATGCACCAATAAAACTCTGCAATGCCCAAGCAATCGCAATATCAATATACCAATCTCTTCCTGTAGGCACACTTAGTATAGCGCAAAATCCTACAATCAAAATTCCTAACGTATCAATCGCTATTGCCCTATCTGCGGCTGTCGGACCAAGAAATAATCTGACAAGTCCCATGGCAAAGCATACCATAAGTATAAAAAAACAACGCGAAAGAAATGGCGACTGCCATTTTAATAAAGATGGTAGGGGATAAAATGTAATAAATAACAATACTGCCGATATTATCGTAACCCCTAAACACCAACTCAGACATTTAATCTTCATCTTACTCAAATATCCTCTTTAAGATTTTTTCGAATCTTTTAACTATTAACTGAGTGGCTTTCTCTGTGTCTTCTGATTTGACATCTATCCAATGAATATAGAGGATCCCCTCCCGGGGATTGATATCTACACATAATGTCCCTGGTGTAAGGGTAATAGAGTTAGCCAAAAAAGTAAGTGCGGTATCTGACCTCAGCACTGTCTTTACTTTAACTATACCGGGATTAATGGGAAGCTTTGGATTAACCCTTAACGCCACATCTACATTTGCTTTAATACACTCCCAGATAAATACAGGAACATAGTAACAAAACCATAGATATCTAGTAACACGTCCAAAATGGCTTGGCCTAAGCGTAAAAAGGTCACCAGTCAAAAAAACTACAAATAGAGCCACCATAATACCTATGAGAATATGTTGTAGGTCGAACGAAAAACCTAAAAGCGTCCAAATAATAAAATAGATAATAAATAATATGATACTGCTCTTCATCATTTTAGTGCTGTCTCTAGAACCCTGTTTGCATAATTACTACCATCTAATAGCACATTTACCGCATTATCAAGAAAGTATCTCAAAGAAGGAAGTAATAAAAGCCCTCCCGTAATGCAGATAATACTAAGCACTACCATAGATAATTGCATCGCTAAAGGCACCTCTTTTGCATCCCTGTATTTTTCTTTCAACTCGCCCAAAAAGGCAAACTTCTGCACTTTCATAAAACTAGCCAGAGTCAATAGAGAACCAACCACTGCTGCTATAGCATATGTAATATAACCCGACTGTATGCAGGCAATTATAATTATAAGTTTACTAAAGAAGCCGTTGAAGGGCGGGATCCCTGCAATGGACATAGAAGCAATCAGATTCGTGTGATAAGTTATGGGCATCCTCTCTCTTAATCCAGACATATCTTTTAAATCCCGGCTGTTAATTGCATAATCTATTGCCCCTGAGTTTAAAAAAAGTAAGGATTTGAAAATAGAGTGATTAAATAAATGGTATAACCCTCCCAATATACCCAGAGGGGTACCCAAACCTATACCTAAGGCAATGTAACCTATCTGACTTATGGAATGATAAGCTAATAGTCTCTTTAAATCCCACTGAGAGAGTGCCAAAACGACCGCTACCAGCATAGAAAGCGCTCCTAAGAACATCAGTATCTTAGAATAAACGGGAAGTATACCGAAGATATTAAATAAGATACGCGCCAATGCATAGATGCCCAATGCTTTAATCAACACGCCTGAAAGCATGGCAGAAATGGAAGCAGGCGCAGAGGGATGCGCATCTGGAAGCCAGGCATGAAAAGGCACCAATGCCGCCTTCAGACCAAATCCCATAAAGAACAATGCTGACACAAAAGGCAAAACCCATTGATTCGTCTTGGTGCCCAATATTCTTGCCATATCCGCCATATTAAGCGTAGAAACGAAACCATAAAGAAAGGCTATACCGATAAATATAAAAGCTGAAGCGACTGAGCCCATAACGGCATATTTAAAAGAGGCCTCCAATTCCTCTGCCTCAGTTCCGAAAGCAACCAGGGCATATCCGGCAATAGAGGCAATCTCTAAAAATACGTATAGATTAAACAGGTCTCCTGTAACAATTACACCATTCATCCCCGTCAACATCAAGAAAAATAGCGTAAAGAATTTTGGCTTATCTGTATATTTGTTCATATAATTTAGCGAATATATAGCAACAAAAAAGGCTAATAGGTTTACGGTTACTAACATAAAACTGCTCAGACCATCCAACACCATACAGATGCCAAAAGGAGGAATCCAGCCTCCTATCTTATAGACTAAAATTTTACCATCAACAAATCTATGCAAGAGAACAGAGGACAACAAAGAAAGAACAAGAAGTATAAATTGAGATACAATAGACAATGTATGTATAAAAGCATTTTTAAAAATTCTGCCTAAAAGCGATATAGCGAAAGCAGTGAATAGTGGAATAATTGTAAAAAAAGGTACTATGTTAGCCATCCGTTTAACCTTTAAGTCTTCTTATCTTGGTAATATCAAAGGTTCCGTACTTTTCATAAATCCTAATAGCGATAGAAATAACCAAGGCAGTAATCCCTAAGCCAATAACAATAGATGTAAGCACCACTGCTTGTGGCAAGGGGTCAACCATATTAAGAATATCCTGATGCTGGGCATCTATGGGAGCACGACCTTGGAGGCGATACCCCAACAAAACAAAAAACAGATTCATAGAATACTCTATGATACCTAATCCTATAATAATCTTGACGAGATTGCGCTTGCGTAGAACACCATAAAGCCCAACACAGAATAATATAAAACACAATATATAAAGTGTCATTTTACCTCTTGGACCCTTCCAATATTACTAATGTCAGAAATATAGCAAACAACCCTACGCCTACCTTTAAACCAATCGCTATATTGCTCAAAGGGATAGTACCTGCACTGAATAATCTAAAAGGAGAACCTTTATCTAATATATTCAAAAAGAAGACCCCTCCTAAAAAACCTGCTATCGCTATCGACAAAAACATCAATGCACCTATGCTTTCTAAGATAGAGACCGTATTCTTGGATACTTTTCTTAAAGCTATATCCCTACCAAAGGCCAACATTAGGTGAACAAAAGAAAGCGCAATAATTACTCCTCCAGCAAAACCTCCACCTGGAGAAAGATGCCCATGCAGGACAATGTATATACCATAAACCAATATCAATCCCACGGTAAGACGCGTAACTGTCTTTACAATAAGAGTCATACCTGTTTCTGTATAGGAATCTTGATTTTTAATATTCATCCTTTTCAGATATCTCTTTTCTCCCCTTGCGGCGCAAAACAGCCATAATGCCGATTACCGCAGTAAATAAAACCGTTGCCTCTGCCAAGGTATCGTAAGCCCTGAAATCTAGAATTACCGAAGTGACCAAATTCACTGCTCCGGTTTTACTTGTTCCTTCTTCTAAATATTTTTTTACCACCGACATCATAGGATGCCCAAAAGAAGGTAGTTCCTTTAAAGCATAATAAGCAAAAAGAAGAAAGGCTGCTATAAAGATCAAGGTAGATATGGTATTAAAAAACCATCTGCCCTCTATAATCAAGGGTAAATCTTTTCTAATGGTGGCGCGGATTAAAATAATTAAACACAGTATCTCCACTACTAACTGAGTAATCGCCAAATCAGGTGCCTTTAAGATTAAAAATGCCAAACATAAAGCAAAACCAGCTGACCCTATGGCAATCACACTGGACAGAAGGTCTTTTATCTCAATAGCAATGATGGCAGCTAATATCATAAATAATAAAAGTATGTGTAGTTCCATACTATCTCAACAAAACTAAAAATAAACCTAACATCCCCAAAAGCCCCCAGACCAGATAGGTAGGCAAAACTCCGTTGTGTAGATATTGGAAGATTCTGCCTATTGTAAAGATAAGAGTTTTGCCTTGCTCATAGATATCAAAGGTACCTGCTTCAGCCTTTTTATAAATTGTCTTTAAAACCCCTAATTCTTTGATTGTGTTATAAAAATCTGTTCCCGAAATTCTCTGAAGTTTGTAATCCTGTGTTTCTGCGCCTGTAAAACTTTTATCTTGGCGCCATATAGGCTTTATATCTTTAAACTTAAATATGATTATACCCACCAGTAAACCTACAATTATAAGCAATGTGGATAGGCCCGGATACCATATTCCTATAAAATCTATCTTACCTATGGCCGGAAGGATAAAATATCTCAAAGGTATCTGAGAGGCAAATATGCCAAAGATTATACAAATAACTGCCAATATAATACAGGGAAGCCACATTGTCCAAGCAACATCCTTGGACTGTTGACTCGTTGACTTGTTAGCTCGTTGACCTAAAAATGTAGCATGCATCAGTTTCATAAAAGACGCTAAAGTAAGACCGGAACCAAACATCGCTGCCACCAAACATGCCAGACTAACCACTGACCACTGACGAATGTTTATCTTCTGAATTAACTCCTGGTAAATCATCCATTTAGAAAAAAAACCATTAAAAGGTGGAACGCCTGAAATAGACAGACTTGCAACAAGACAGGATATGTAGGTAAAAGGCATAGACTTTGCCAACCCACCTAATCTGGCCAAATCAACTGTACCAGTCTTTGCCTCTATATTACCAACAGTCAGAAATAGACAGGATTTATATATTGCGTGATTAAGCATATGGAATATTCCTCCTGCAATGCCTAAAGGGCTACCTGTTCCGATGCCTAAAACCATATATCCTACCTGGGAAACCGCATGGTAACCTAATAGCCTTTTTATATTGTGTTGGATAAGCGCCATCATTACTGCTGCTACTATCGTAAAAGCACCTATAACCATAAGAAGGGTATTCATTGCCTCATTCATCACAAATAAATCTAAAGAAAACCTAACCAATAAATAAATTCCTAACAACTTATCCAAGGAAGCAGGTAGATATGCTACCACAGGAACAGGAGCAGATTCAGCGCAATCTGGAATCCAGGAATGAAAAGGCATTGCTCCTGCTTTGGCAAAACAGGCAACAGCAATGCATAGATAAGCAATAACACTAAGAGACAAAGGTCGGGCATCTAAGTAAATCTTAATCTGGTCCATCTGAAGACTGTCTGTAAGATGATATATAATCGCAATTCCTAAAAGCAAAAAGGCATCAGAGCCACCTACAATAATAAATGTCTTCTTTGCTGCTGTCTCAGAACCTACATCTCCTAGGTTAATTAAAAGATAAAGGGTCAGACCTAAAAATCCCCAACAGACCAACAGGAGGATAAGATTATTAGCCAAAACAGTTATGATAGATGCCAGGGCAGTAAGAATGATACAGATATAATACTGTAAGGCTATTCTTCTTCTTATGAATCTAAATCTAGCAGAGTAAACAATGACTAAGAGACTAAACAAACCTATAGCCAAAACTATAAAAGCATTAAGACTGTCTAATCTAAACCAGGGATAAAAGTTAATCATACCTTATTATGACTCTGATATAATCTTAGCCACAGATAGACTATGATTATAAATCTGCCCAGTAAAATCCAGGAGATTCAAAAACATATTACCTGCTCTGGTATCGCATATGCCCGAAATCAATCTCTGTGTATGGGCCGACCTGTATTCTTCAATAAGTCTGTGTATGTCTGCCTTCCCTCTTAAGACTCTATGAGATATCTCTTTATCCTCAGATTTTAATGAATCCACCACCTTAGATAACGTTGATTCTACCAAACCATAGAGGTGTTTGTATTGCTCTAACGCCTCATTGCTAAATAGTAACTTCTCTTGTATTTTTATCTCGATCCTCTCAATCATATCCTTAACATAATCGCCTATCTCCTCCAAATGATCAATAATATCAGCTAGATTCCGAATAACCTTCTTATCCACTAAAACAATTCCTATCTTTGAAAGGTCCACCAAAAATCTTGTTAACTCCCTCTCTGTCTCATTCAGTCTGTGCTCATCCTTAAGTACATTGGTTAGGATATCCAAATTATGCTGTATAAAGCCTTCAAAGGTTCTTCTCAGCATAGAAAGCACCAGTTCTGCCATCTGATTTATCCTATCTCTTATACTGGTTAAATCTTGCACTATTTTATATCCTCTTTTAATCTGGCAGTTTTTGCCTGGGATAACCTTATGAGGTCCCAACCATTCATTATCTTTTTATCTAAGGACCTATCAATTACCGCTGTTCTTTCTGTACAACAGTAACAAGGGTCAACTGCAGCCAAAGTGATAGCTGCGTCAGAAATGGTTCCACCTACTGCTGCGATTTTGTTTGAGGCCACATTCATATAACTGGGGGCACGTATCTTATGTCTGATAGGCCTGTTCGTACCATCACTTCTTACATAGTGAAAAACCTCTCCTCTAGGTGCTTCATGTCTGCCGATACCTTCACCTGGCGGTATCTCTTTTATGTTAGCGTCTATCTGACCTTTAGGCATCTTATCCAAACACTGACGGATAATACTTATAGACTCATAAAGCTCTAAGATCCTTACCACTGTCTTGGCAAATATGTCTCCATCCTTTTCTACCACTACATTCCATTTCACTCTATCGTAAGCGGCATAGGGATCGTCTCTCCTTACATCTATATTTACACCTGAAGCCCTAGCAGTCGGACCTACCACGCACCAGTTTATGGCCTGCTCTCTGGTTAAAACGCCTATACCTCTGAGTCTTGCCTTTATCACTGGGTCATCCATAACCGCACCCTTAAACATATCTGTGGCATAAGATATCTCATCCAAGGTCTTCTTTAACAATGGTATGTGTTCATCTTCTATATCACGTCTCACACCACCTGGTTTCATCATTGAATAATGATTACGGTTACCAGTAATCATTTCAAAACAATCCAATACCGGCTCGCGATACTTCCAGGCCCACATCCAGACCGTATTGTATCCGATAAAATGCCCAGCCAGCCCTAACCAGAGCAGATGGCTATGAATCCTCTCCAATTCACCAATGATACTCCGTATATAAAGTGCCCTCTCAGGGACAGAAATCTTAGCTAAATCCTCCACTGCATTAACATAAGCAATGGGATGGCTGGTTGAACAGATACCACAGATACGTTCCACCAAAAATGTCACCTGGTCAAAGTGTTTATGCTCTGCAAGCTCCTCAATGCCTCTATGATTGTATCCGATAACGATATCTATATCTACTACCTTTTCGCCTTCCACATAGAGTCGGAAGAACTCCGGCTCTTCCTGCAAAGGGTGATAAGGACCTATAGGTATAACAATCTTGTGCGACATATGTGTTATAGGATTACTTGGGTTTACTGTATTATTTTTCTATTTTTTCTTAAAGGATATTTACCTTCTGGCCAATCTTCAACCAAAAGTAAATGTTTCAAATTCGGATGCCCCTTAAAATTAACCCCTAACAACTCCCAGATCTCCCGTTCAATCCACTCTGCTCCAGAAAAAAGGGTAGCCAGAGAATCTATCTGGGGGTTATTTCTGTCTTCAATCAAAACCCTTAAGGAGAAGATCTCGCCCGTAGAATCAAAACTAAAATGATAGAGTATCTCAATACCTCTAGGGGTATCACAACCTGAAGCAGTGGCAAACCTTAATCCCAGGTCTTTGAACAAAATCTTTGCAATCTCCTTTAATGCCTCTATTTTGACATCAATATAAACACGACGCGCCGAATGTTCATACCAGTTTATTACCCAAGGACTTAATCTTTCTTTGACTTGTGTTTTGAGCGAATTCATGTCTTGGTATTCAGTTTGTTTATCAAACTCACAACCCCAGCAATCATTGCCTCTGGTTTGGGCGGACAACCGGGAATGTATATATCAACAGGGATAATCTCATCCAAACTACAAGGA
>JAMWDE010000036.1 GCA_023818905.1 Candidatus Omnitrophota bacterium
ACCAGGGTTTTATGGTGGGCTATGCCTGTAAGGAGACGCCCGAGTTTATGCCACTTCCCATAATGTTGGCGCATAGGTTAGTGATGAGGATGGCTCAGGTGCGTAAGCAGAATATATTGAAGTATCTCGGCCCGGATGGAAAATCCCAGGTAACAGTAGAGTATCATGATGGACATCCAAAAAGAATAGATTCTGTGGTTTTGGCTTGTCAGCATACAGACGAGATATTAGATTCCACAAAAAAGAGTATTACCAAGAGAGCCAGACAGGAGCTAATTGAGGTGATTGCCAAGCCTATCTTGAAGGAATATATTGATAAGTATACCAGATACTATGTGAATGAAACAGGTAAGTTTGTTATTGGTGGACCACAGTCTGACACAGGTATGACTGGGAGAAAAATCATTGTGGATACCTATGGAGGAGTAGTTGCTCCGGGAGGTGGAGCTTTTTCTGGTAAAGACCCTACCAAGGTAGACCGTTCTGCTGCTTATATGGCAAGGTACATTGCCAAGAATATAGTAGCTGCAGGATTAGCTGAAAGATGTTTGATACACATTGCCTATGTGATTGGTAGGGCTGAACCGTTAGGAATTATGGTGGATACGTTTGGCACGGGAAAACTTCCGGAGTCCTCATTTGTTAAATTGATCAAAGAGAATTTTGACCTGACGCCCAAGGGCATGATTAAGACATTGAATCTCTTAAGACCTATATATCAAAAGACTGCCTGCTATGGTCACTTTGGTCGGAATGAGCCAGAATTTAGTTGGGAGAGGTTGGATAAAGTAGTGGTATTAAAAAAACAGGCAGCCAGACTATAAAAACAAGTATTTATCTGATGCATTACGATATCAAGGATATTAATTTAGCCAAGAGGGGAAACCTAAGAATTGAATGGGCTGCTAACAATATGCCAGTCCTACAGTTATTAAAAAGGCGTTTTGCTAACCAGAAACCCCTAAAAGGCTTAAGGATTGGTTGTTGTTTGCATGTTACTACAGAGACTGCTGTGCTTATGCAGGTTTTAAAATCCGGAGGCGCCAGTCCAGTACTCTGCGCTTCCAATCCTTTGTCTACCCAAGATGATGTTGCAGCTTCTTTAGTCAGGCATCTTAAAATTCCTGTATTTGCCATAAAAGGAGAGGATACCAAGACATATTATAAACACATAAAAGCGGTACTGACAAGTAAGCCTGATATAACAATGGATGATGGAGCAGATTTAGTGAGTACGGTGCATCGTGCACTAAATAATAAAAATTTCAATATCATCGGAGGCACAGAGGAGACTACTACCGGTGTTATCAGATTACGCGCCCTGGCTAAACAAGGCAGATTACGTTATCCTGTAATTGCAGTTAATGATGCCCAAACAAAACATCTATTTGATAATCGCTATGGCACAGGTCAATCTACTATAGATGGAATAATCCGCGCTACCAACAAACTTCTGGCAGGTTCTAAAGTGGTGGTCTGTGGTTATGGTTTTTGTGGTAAGGGAGTTGCGATGCGTGCCAGAGGTATGGGAGCGCAGGTGATTGTAGTGGAGGTTTCAGCATTAAGGGCATTAGAGGCGGTTATGGATGGTTATCGCCTGATGCGCATGTCTGAAGCAGCCAGATTGGGAGATGTATTTGTAACCACTACAGGCAACATCGGTGTAATTCGTAAGCAACATTTCATTTTAATGAAGGACGGAGCACTTGTGGCTAACGCAGGACATTTTAATGTAGAGATAGATATACCTGCTTTAAGAGAGATCAGTAGACAGAAAAGACGTATACGCGCTTTTGTAGATGAATACCTATTAAAAGCTGGGCGTAGAATTTATCTTTTAGGAGAAGGCCGACTCATCAATCTGGTTTCAGCTGAAGGCCATCCTGCGCAAGTTATGGATATGTCCTTTGCCAATCAGGCATTGAGTGTTGAATATATCGTCCAAAATCATTCTAAATTAAAACCTGATGTGTATGAAGTTCCTCAGTTCATAGATGAAGATGTGGCTCGGCTCAAGTTGGAATCTATGGGTATCCAGATAGATAGATTAACCCCACAGCAAAAAAGATATCTCTGTAGCTGGCAAGTGGGTACTTAAAGTTAAAACAGGGGAGTGGTTATGGAAAAGGTACTCTATGTTGATGATGAACCAGAGGTGCGTCAGATTGCCCAAGAAATACTAACTAAAGAGGGCTATGAGGTTATCTTGGCTAAAGATGGTCAGGAGGCTTTGGAGCTGGCAATGTCTCAAGGACCGGATTTGATTATCTTAGATTATTTTATGCCACCAGGCTTAAATGGTGATGAGGTATGCCGTCAATTGAAAAAGCAAGAAGAAACCAAGTCTATCCCGATAATCATGGTTACCGCTCATCCTTCAGAAAAGGAAAAGAGCTTAGGCGCGGGAGCAATAGATTTTATCACCAAACCTGTAGAAAAGCTTGATCTTTTAGTGCGGATCAGATCTGCTTTAAAGATAAGACATATAAATAATGAACTACAGAAGATAATTGCATATATTGCAGAATTGGAGAAGAAAATAGAATGAATCTAAAGCGTATTGGCGTGCTTACCTCTGGTGGAGATGCGCCAGGGATGAATGCAGCTATACGTAGTGTTACCAGATACGCTCTATATAATAAGATAGAGGTAGTAGGTATATATCGTGGATACGCAGGACTTATTAACGAAGAGTTAACTATACTTTCCCATCGATCAGTTTCTAATATTGTTAATCGTGGAGGGACGATTCTAAAGACCGCGCGTTGCCCTGAATTTATGACAGAGGAAGGTCAAAGGCGTGCAGTAGAGGTTGTAAGGAAAAATAATATTGATGGTCTTGTCTTGATTGGGGGTGATGGGACGTATCGCGGTGGAATAGACCTGAGCAGAAAGTGGCAGATACCTTGTGTGGGTATTCCTGGAACTATAGATAATGATATAAATGGTACAGATTCTACGGTTGGTTCTGATACAGCAGTAAATACTGCGTTGGATGCGATAGATAAGATACGCGATACCGCTACCTCTATGGAACGGATATTTGTGGTAGAGGTGATGGGTAGGGAGTCAGGTTTTATTGCCTTGCAGGTAGCAGTAGGAGGTGGCGCAGAAGAGGTAATCATTCCTGAAAAAGATTTTGATTTCCAGCAGCTCTGCCATGAGATTGTAGAGGGAAATCTGCGCGGAAAGATAAGTTGGATTATTATCGTAGCTGAAGGAAAAGCCCGTGGCCAAGATATTGCTCAGAGGATTAATGAGATGACGGATTTAGAAACACGGGTGGTGGTTTTGGGTCACATCCAGAGAGGAGGAGTGCCTACTGCCAGGGATAGAATTTTGGCTACACGCTTAGGCACAGTGGCAGTAGATTTATTGATGCAGGGCCAGAGTGGTAAGGCAGTAGGAGTGATTTCTGATGAGATTAATGTAGTGGATTTGGAATGCGCAGTAGCTCCCAGAAAGCCTCAGGTAGATGTTTTATACAACCTAATCAAGATATTAACCTAATCAGTTTTAAGGAGGAGATGGAACCATGGGAAGGAAACCTTTGGATGTAGAAAAGATAGCATTAGAATTGATTATGAACGACGATTTATCAGTTAAGAAAAAACTGGCTAAAAGGATATTCGATATTGGTTATAAAAGAGGGATCTATCCTTCAAGCATGCACCAGTTCTATATAGCACGCGGTAGAAAAGAATTTAATGGTTTTACTGTTCCAGCGATAAACCTAAGGAGTATGACCTATGATTTGGCCCGTGCCATATTCAGAGTAGCAAAGAGGAACAACTCTGCAGCATTCATCTTTGAACTTGCCAAATCTGAGATGGGTTATACCAACCAGCCACCCATAGAGTATTCAGCGGTTGTGTTGGCAGCGGCTATCAAGGAAGAATACGCAGGACCGGTTTTTATTCAAGGAGACCACTTTCAATTGAATGCAAAGAAATTCAAAGATGATCCAGAAAGAGAAATAGAGGCGCTGAAATCCCTAATTCAAGAAGCAGTTGAATCAGGGTTCTACAACATTGATATAGATTCTTCTACCTTGGTAGACCTGTCTAAACCTACAGTAAAGAAACAGCAGTTCCTAAACTATGATACCTGTGCCAGACTTACCCAGTTTATTAGACAGATTCAGCCTCGAGGCATAGAGATATCTGTGGGAGGAGAGATAGGCGAGGTAGGAGGAAAGAATTCTACTCCTGAGGAATTACGCGCCTTTATGGAAGGATATCGTCAGAGATTACGCAAGGGTAGAGTAGGTATATCCAAGATCAGTGTGCAGACCGGTACTTCTCATGGCGGAGTGGTACTACCTGATGGAAGTATAGCCCAAGTAAAATTAGATTTTGAGACATTAAGAACCTTATCTAAGATAGCGCAGGAAGAGTTTGGTTTGGCAGGAGCAGTTCAGCATGGAGCCTCTACCTTACCTGCTGAGGCATTTCACAAGTTCCCAGAGGTAGGCACAGCAGAGGTGCACCTAGCCACGGAATTTCAGAATATGATTTACGAATCTAAATATTTTCCTGGTGAACTAAAGACAAGAATGTACGAATGGATAAAAGCAAATTGTCAGGATGAACGTAAAGACACAGAGACTGAGGAACAGTTTATCTATAAGACCCGCAAGAAGGCCTTAGGTCCGTTTAAGAAAGAGATTATGGGTCTTAGTCAGGATGTAAGAGAAGCTATTGCCAGAGAAATAGAGGAAAGGTTTGATTTCCTTTTTAAACAACTCAACTCTGTAGATAATCGCCATTTGGTAGATAGATATGTAACAGTAAAACGGGTGATTGTGCGTAAACGCAAAGTTAAAGCTGGAGAAAGTACAGTTCAACACGATACTGAAGGAGCAGACTAAAAACGGAGTTCGTTATGCGTTCAGATAAGATCAAAAAAGGTTTAGAACGAGTTCCCCATCGCGCTCTTCTGTATGCCACAGGGCTCTCCAGACAGGATTTGGCAAGGCCGTTCATCGGTGTAGCAACTTCATTTACGGATTTGATTCCTGGTCATATTGGTATGCGGGATTTGGAGCGTTTTATTGAGCGAGGGATATGTTATGCAGGAGGGGTTGCCTTTTTCTTTGGTGTACCAGGAATCTGCGATGGTATAGCAATGGGGCATCTGGGTATGTGTTATCCTCTAGCCTTAAGAGAGTTAGTAGCAGATACCATTGAGACTGTCTGCAATGCTCATAGTTTGGATGGACTGGTTTGTTTGACCAATTGTGATAAGATTACTCCTGGTATGCTTATGGCAACAGCCAGGCTAAATATACCCTCCATTGTTGTTACTGCCGGGCCAATGCTTTCAGGCAGATTCAGAAAAAGGAGACTTGCTTTTGTCCATGATACATATGAGGCATTAGCCAGGGCAAAGAAAGGAGCTATATCTTACAGAGATTTATCCTGTTTAGAGATGGAGGCTTGTCCAGGTGCGGGTTCTTGTCAAGGTTTATATACCGCCAATACTATGGCCTGTCTTACTGAGACAATGGGGATGTCTTTACCTGGATGTGCTACCAGCTTAGCAGTTTCGGCTAAGAAACGTCGCATAGCCCAGGCGAGTGGTCAACGAATTGTTGAATTAGTTAAAAGAAACATAAGACCCTTAGATATCATAAATAAAAAATCCTTAGAGAATGCGATTTTGGTGGATATGGCCTTGGGTGGTTCAACCAACACAGTCTTACATCTAATGGCCTTAGCAAATGAGTCAGGGATTAAATTAGAGCTCCAAGATTTTGACCGCATAAGTAGGCATACGCCTCATATCGCTAATTTAGAACCTGCAGGTCCGCATTTTATGGAGGATTTAGAATATGCAGGAGGAATTCCTGCAGTGATTAAGCGGCTCAAGGATAGATTTCACAACGCCTTGACCGTAAGCGGCAAGAGGATATATGAGATTGCTGATGAGGCTGAGATTTTTGATGAAGAGGTGATCAGGCCGATAGGACAAGCCTATCATAAACAGGGAGGTATTGCAGTCTTATTTGGTAACCTGGCTCCTCAGGGAGCAGTGGTCAAGCAGACAGCAGTGAGTCCTAAGATGTTGAAATTTACAGGTAGGGCAAGGGTTTTTAATCGAGAAGAAGAGGCGATGAGGGCAATTTTAGGCAGAGAGATTAAGCCAGGCGAAGTCATAGTGATACGCTATGAAGGCCCCGCAGGCGGACCTGGGATGCGTGAGATGCTTGCTCCTACTTCAGCTATTGTTGGAATGGGGCTAGCAGAGTCAGTGGCGCTTATTACCGATGGCAGATTCTCAGGTGGCACAAGAGGACCCTGTATTGGCCATATTTCACCTGAAGCAGCTAGCAGAGGTCCTATTGCCATATTAAAGGATGGTGATACAATCAAAATTGATATACCCAAGAGAAGATTGGAGGTTGAATTGTCTCCTTCAGAGATAGAGTCAAGATTTAAAAACTACAGACCCATTCCGCCCAAAATTACCCGAGGTTATTTAGCCAGATACTCTAAACAGGTAAGTTCTGCAGATAGAGGTGCGATACTTATATGAAGTTAACCGGAGCAGAGATATTGATTGAGTGTTTAAAACGAGAAGGCGTGGAGGTAATGTTTGGTTATCCAGGAGGAGCGGTTTTGCCTATATTTGATAAGCTTTACGATGCGCCTATAAGATTTATTCTTACCCGTCACGAGCAAGGTGCAGCCCATGCCGCAGATGGTTATGCCCGAGCAACTGGTAAAGTGGGTGTCTGTATTGCTACTTCTGGTCCAGGAGCAACTAATCTTACCACTGGTATTGCCAATGCCTTTATGGACTCTATTCCCATGGTGGCTATTACTGGTCAGGTAAAGACCTTTCTTATTGGCAACGATGCCTTTCAGGAAGCAGATGTTACTGGTATTACCCGTCCTATCACCAAGCATAATTATCTGGTTAAAAATGTGGCGGATTTAGCCACGATAGTGCGCCAGGCATTTCATATTGCCTCTACAGGAAGGCCGGGTCCGGTGTTGATTGATATTCCGGTAGATGTCCAACAACAAGTTACAGAATTTATCTGGCCGCAAGAACTTCAGATTAGGGGATATAAGCCAACCTATTTTGGCCATCCCGGTCAAATTAAAAAAGCAGTCAAGCTCATTGCCTCTGCCAAGAGACCGATTATCTACGCAGGTGGAGGAGTGATTAGTTCAGGAGCACATCAGCATCTACGGGAATTGGCTGAGAGGCTCAATGCTCCAGTGGTCATGACACTTATGGGTTTAGGTGGTTTTCCTGGCACGCACAGGCTCTGTTTGGGGATGTTGGGTATGCACGGCACTGCCTATGCCAATCACGCCATAATGGAATCGGATTTGATTATTGCAGTGGGTGCACGTTTTGATGATAGGGTTACAGGTAGATTAGATTCCTTTGCGCCTTATGCCAAGATCATTCATATTGATATCGACCCTTCTTCTATAAGTAAAAATGTTAAGGTAGATGTGCCTATAGTAGGAGATGCAAAAAATATTTTAGGTCAATTATTAGAGGAACTCAGAAATATACCAGATACTTCAGAGTGGCTAAAGACCGTAGATAATTGGAAGAAAAAATACCCTTTGGTTTACAAAGACGAAGATAAAGATAAAATAAAACCACAGTATGTGGTTGAGCAGATTTATGAAGTTACCAAGCAAGACGCAATCATTGTTACAGAGGTGGGTCAGAATCAGATGTGGGCAGCGCAGTGGTATAAGTATACTCAACCGCGCAGTTTTATCTCCAGTGGTGGGTTAGGAACAATGGGTTTTGGTTTTCCTGCGGCAATAGGAGCCAAGATAGGCTGTCCCCATAAGGTAGTTTTTGATATTGCAGGAGATGGATCTATCCAGATGAATATACAAGAATTGGCTACTTGTGTTTGTAATAAGATAAATGTCAAAGTAGCTATACTGAACAATGGATATTTGGGTATGGTGCGTCAATGGCAGGAGTTATTTTACAAGAAGCGCTATGCACATACCTGTTTATATAATCCTGATTTTGTCAGACTCGCTGAGAGCTACGGTGCAGTAGGAATTAGGGTTACACAAAAAGAAGATGTACGGCCAGCACTTGAAAAGGCCATATCCATAGACAATGTGGT
>JAMWDE010000037.1 GCA_023818905.1 Candidatus Omnitrophota bacterium
TTGAGACAGGCAGTCGTTGCCTTTGATAAGGATAGCTATCTTTTATCCTGTGACTATTCCCAGATAGAGTTAAGGATTCTAGCACACATCTCCAAAGATAAAAACCTAATCTCAGCTTTTAAAGAAGGTAAGGATATACACACTGCTACTGCTTCTTTGATATATGGGTTGGAAGAAGGACACGTAACTGCTGAGATGCGTGAAGTTGCCAAAAGAGTAAACTTTGGTATCATATACGGTCTTAGTCCTTTTGGGTTAGCCAGAGATCTACAGATATCAGTAGAAGACGCACAGCATTTTATCGACGCCTATTTTATGAGATATCCTGGTGTAAGAGAGTATATAGAAAAACAGATTGCCTTAGCTCAAAAAGAAGGTTTTGTTATCACCCTATTAGGTAGAAGACGCTATATCCCACAGATCAACAATAAAAACCAGGCCATTTGCCAATTTGCCCAGAGACAAGCAGTTAATACTCCTATACAAGGTTCGGCTAGCGATCTTATAAAGTTGGCCATGGTTCAAATATATCGCCAGATAAAACAGAAGGATTTAAAGACCCAGATGATTTTACAGATTCACGATGAGTTGTTATTTAATGTTCCAGAAGCAGAGCTGGATGAGTTTGTGTATTTGGTCAGGGATAATATGGAGAATGTCTTAAAATTAGATGTACCGATAAAAGTCAGTATAAAGAGAGGGAAAAACTGGTTAGAGATGGAGGAGGTTAAATGAAAATACTAATTTGCGCTTCAGAGGTTGTACCATTTGCCAAGACCGGCGGTTTAGCTGATGTTGCAGGAGCATTACCGATTGCCTTAGAAGAACTGGGTCATCAGCTGATAATCAGTTTGCCCTACTATCAATCTATCCAGAGTTCTAAATTTAAGATTCAAAAATTAAAGGATGACATCTACTATACAAACATCGGTAGAGATATAAAAGTCTATTTTATCAGAAACGATAAGTATTTTGCTCGTCCGGGATTATATGGAGAAAAAACAGGAGATTACCCAGACAACTTAGAGAGGTTCTCCTTTTACTGTAACAGGTCATTAGAGTTATTAAAAGAGATAAATTTTAAACCCCATATTATTCATGTACATGATTGGCAGGCTGCTTTGATCCCTGTATATCTAAAGACCACATACGCTGATGACCCATTTTACAAAAAAACCAGGTCTGTACTTACTATACACAATATTGGCTACCAAGGATTATTCGAGCGTGAGCAGTTTCCAAAGCTGGGTTTGGACTGGGCTCTATTTAATATGGAGGCATTAGAATTCTACGGAAAAGTAAATCTTTTAAAAGGAGGGATTGTATTCAGCGATATTATAAATACAGTAAGTCCTACTTACGCCAAAGAGATACAGACCAAGGAGTTTGGTTTTGGTCTTGAGGGAATTTTGAGGAAGCGCTCTGATTCTGTGTTTGGTATTTTGAATGGCCTGGACTACGCTATTTGGAATCCTCAGACCGATAAATTTATTGTTAAAAACTATTCTATTGCGAATATAGAAGAAAAGTATGAAAATAAAAAGGAATTACAGAAGATCTGTAACTTACCTATAGGTATAGATATACCTGTATTTGGTATAGTTTCCCGCTTGGCTGAACAGAAGGGTTTTGACCTACTTAGTGAGGCGATAGACTCAATCTGCAGATTGAACCTGCAACTAGTAATCTTAGGAACAGGTGATTTTAAATACCATCTCTTATTGGAAAAGATATCTAAGAGAAAACCACATATCATATCTTTGCATCTAAGGTTCGATGACTCGCTTGCCCATAAGATATACGCGGGTTCAGATATCTTCCTTATGCCTTCTAAATATGAACCTTGCGGTTTAGGCCAGATGATCAGTCTTAGGTATGGCACCATCCCATTGGTTTTCAAGACAGGAGGTTTAGCAGATACAATTACAGATGACAACGGATTTGTGTTTGATAGATATACAAAACTAGATTTGCTTAAGACGATAGAGAAGTCGTTTAAGGCATTTCAAGACAAAAAAAATTGGCAGGATTTGGTGCGAAGGGCAATGAGTTACAATTTTTCTTGGGAGGAATCAGCGAAGAGATACACTCAACTCTACCAGAAAGTCCTAGATAGATAGATTTTAGACTTTTAAGGATGCAAGAGAAGATCGTTATAGGTATCACAGGTAGTTTTGGAAGCGGTAAGACTACTGTGGCCAAGATGTTTAAACGTTTAGGAGCTAAGATAGTAGATGCTGATAGGATTGCCCATCAACTTATAAGACCCCAGACAAGGATTTATAGAAAGATTATCGATGTCTTCGGTGACGGCATTATTGCCAAACAGAGGAATATAGATAGAAAAAAATTAGCTAAGATTGTATTCAATGATAGAAATCTGCTACAGAGACTAAATAAGATCGTACACCCAGAGATAATTAAGAGTATAAAAAAAGAAATTAAAAGAATACCCAAGGGCGTGATTGTCCTGGATGCGCCTTTGCTTATTGAGGCGGGTTTAAAGAGTATAGTGGATAAAATAATTGTGGTGAATATAAATTCTAAAATACAGATGCAGAGGTTACTCAAGAAGACCGCGTCGGAAAGAGACGACATAATAAAGAGGATACGCGCACAGGTTCCCCTGTCGGTTAAGATTCGGCAGGCGGATTTTGTAATAGATAACAGTGGTAAGATAAATCAAACAGAAAAACAGATAAAAAAAATATGGAGGTTGCTGTGGAGAAATTAGATATTGGCAAACTAAAAGAAATGAAGATATCAGAGTTAAACAAGTTATCCAAAGAACTTAATATCAATGGCACCAGTGGTCTTAAGAAGCAGGACCTTATATTTAAGATACTACAGGCCCAAGCAGAAAAAGAAGGTCTTATGTTTGGAGAGGGTATATTAGAGATATTGCCGGAGGGATTCGGTTTCTTGAGGTCTCCTAATTATAACTATCTACCTTGTCCTGACGATATCTACATCTCTCCTTCCCAGATAAGAAAATTTGATTTACGCACAGGTGATACTGTAAGCGGAGAGATAAGACCACCAAAGGAAGGAGAGAAGTATTTTGCGCTTCTGAAAGTTGAGGCAGTAAATTTTGAGAATCCAGAGGAGGCAAAGGAGAAGATACTCTTTGATAATTTAACACCCATATATCCTCACGAGCGATTTATCTTAGAGACTGTGCCGGATGAGATATCAATGCGTATTATGGATTTACTCACTCCTATGGGAAAAGGTCAGCGCGGTATGATTGTGGCTCAGCCTTATAGTGGGAAAACCGTACTTTTGCAGAAGATAGCTAATTCTATAATGGCAAACCATCCTGAAGTAATATTGATTGTTCTTTTGATAGACGAGAGACCCGAAGAGGTTACTGATATGCAAAGACATGTCAAAGGAGAAGTGATATCTTCAACCTTTGATGAACCTCCAGAGAGACATGTGCAGGTAGCTGAGATTGTTCTGGAGAAAGCAAAGAGATTGGTGGAACACAAAAGGGATGTGGTAATTCTTTTAGATAGCATAACCCGGTTAGCGCGCGCCTACAATGCAGTAGTTCCACATAGTGGCAAGGTTCTTTCCGGAGGTATAGACTCCAATGCCTTACAGAAACCTAAGAGATTCTTTGGTGCTGCACGGGCAGTGGAGGAAGGAGGAAGTTTAACTATTATTGCTACTGCCTTGGTAGATACGGGCAGCCGTATGGATGAGGTTATCTTTGAGGAATTCAAAGGAACGGGTAATATGGAATTACAACTGGATAGAAATCTCTTTCAGAGAAGGATATACCCTGCTATAGACATAAAGCGTTCAAATACCCGACATGAAGAACTCTTGCTAAAACCAGAAGTGCTTCAGAAGGTCTGGATACTTAGAAAGATTCTAAATGAACTTAATAATGTTGAAGCGATGGAGCTTCTCATTGAAAGGCTAACTAAAACAAAGAATAACGAAGAGTTCCTAAATAGCATGAATCAGTAATTAATAAAGTATAGCCTAAAAACACCACCGTTTCTACCTTTAGAATGCGAGATAACTCTAAACTCGAGATGATTAAATTCTAGAGACTCCTTAGAGGTTTATTTGGAGTCAAGACCAGATAGCACATTAAGACAAATCTAAATTGTACGACAAGGAGGTAAGTCAAATGAAAGATAAGATACATCCCAAATACGCAGAATCTGTAATCATCTGTGCCTGTGGCAATACGATATATACTCGTTCCACAAAACCCAATATCAGGGTAGAGGTATGTTCTAAGTGCCATCCATTTTTTACAGGTAAGCAGAAATTTGTAGATTCTGCTGGTAGGGTAGAGAAATTTATGAAGAAGTACGGACCGAAATAACGCAGTAAAGAAGATAAAAAATAAGATATATGCTTGAACGGTTAGATAAGTTAGAAAAACGTTACGAAGAATTAGAGCTACTTTTGGCCTCAACAGAGGTCATCTCTAATAAGGAACTCTATAATAAATACGCAAAAGAGTTGGCAGACCTTAAAGATACTGTTTCTCTATTTCGTCAATACAAGAAGGTAAGCCATGAGATAGAGAAACTGCGCCATATGCTTAAAGAAAAGTACGATAAAGATTTTTTAGACTTGATAAAAAATGAATTACGGCAGTTAAATGATAAGAAAAACCAACTTCAATACCAACTTAAGAAGAGTTTTGAGGATAAGGATAAAGATTTAGATAAAGATATTATTGTAGAGATAAGACAGGGTACAGGTGGGCTTGAGGCAGCCATATTCGCTGCAGACCTGTATCGAATGTATACAAAGTATGCTATGCGTAAGGGTTGGGGGATAGAACCGATGTCTAGCCATCCTACAGACTTAGGGGGTTTTAAAGAGATAATATTCAGCTTGAGAGGCAAAGATGCCTATAAGCGTATGAGATTTGAGAGCGGAGTGCATCGTGTTCAGCGTGTGCCTCTGACTGAATCTCAGGGGCGCATTCACACCTCTACTGCTACAGTTGCGGTTTTGGTAGAGCCACAGGAAGTAGAGTTAGTGATTGAAGCTAAAGATTTAAAGATAGAGACTTACAGGTCCTCCGGGCCAGGAGGGCAGCATATGCAGAAGAGTGATTCAGCAGTAAGAATCACACATATACCCACAGGTATTGTGGTGGCTTGTCAGGATGAGCGCTCGCAACTTAAGAACAAAAATAAGGCGTTAAGGATACTAAGGGCGCATCTTTTGGATATGAGACAAAAGGAAGAGTTAAAAAAGATTTCCCAAGAGCGTAAGTCCCAGATCGGTTCAGGTGATAGGAGTGAAAAGATTAGGACATACAATTTTCCTGACCGCAGGGTAACCGATCATCGGATAAATCTGACTTTATATAAATTAGAGTCGATACTCGATGGCGATCTTGATGAGTTATTTGATGCTTTGATTAAGGCTTCCGAGGATCGATTAGAAGAAGGAAGATAATATCAAAGATGACCGAGGCAGAATTATTATTTACGCATATAATGCAATGTGATTTTGTAGATTTGTATTTGAGTAGAAAGCAGCGTTTAGATAAAAATAAATCTTTTCAGATAGCCAAGGTGCTTAGGAAGAGGTTAAAGGGTGAGCCGTTAGAGTACATCTTAGGCAAGACAGAATTTATGGGATTAGAATTTAAGGTTAATACCGATGTGTTTATACCCCATCCCGATACAGAGATATTGGTAGAGACAGTAATTAGATTAGCCAAAGACTACGTCTTTAAAGATATGGATATCTTGGATATGGGTACAGGCTCAGGATGTATAGCGGTATCTTTAGCAAAGAATCTGCCTTATGCCAAGATTACCGCTACTGATATATCGCCAAAGGCTATAGAGATAGCTAGACAGAATAGCCGATTAAACAATATAATTGATAGAATAAATTTTGTGGTTGCAGATCTATTTGATTCTGATAAACTGCAAGTTGAAAATTATGACTTTATTGTGAGCAATCCTCCATACATTCCTTCATTAGAGATTCAAGATTTAGCTAATGAAATACAGTGGCAGCCACAGGTGGCCTTGGATGGTGGAGAAGATGGGTTGTGCTTTTACCGCAGAATAATACGTAGTGCGCCATATTATTTAAAAAAAGATGGCTATCTTGTTTTAGAATTTGGTTTTAATCAGAGAAGGACCTTGGAAGATATTTTGATAAAATCAAGAAATTTTGAGATAATAGATATAGTTAATGATTATAACGGGATTGAACGTGTAATAGTAGCAAAAAATAATAAAAATGGATAAGCTGATTATTGAGGGTGGTATTAGACTAAAAGGAGAGGTAAGCATTTCTGGCGCAAAGAATGCAGTGTTGCCTATTTTGGCAGCAACCCTGTTAACAGATGATGCTTGCATTATCAGAGGAGTACCTGATCTACGTGATGTTCATACCATGTTAAGAATTATCAAATCATTAGGTAAGAATGTAGAGTTTGATAAAGGGGTTGTTGTGGTTACAAAGAGTAAATACACAAACTATGTAGCTGATTATAAATTGGTTTCTACTATGCGTGCCTCTTTCTGTGTGTTAGGTCCACTTCTGGCAAAATTAAAAAAGGCAAAGGTCTCTCTGCCAGGTGGCTGTGTTATTGGTATCAGGCCGGTGGATTTACATATCAAGGGTTTAAAGGCATTAGGTGCTGAGATTGATATTCAAGGAGGTTATGTGGTAGCCAACTGCACAGGCCTTAAAGGCACAAATATATACTTAGGTGGTATTTATGGTTCGTCTGTCTTAGGCACGGATAACATTATGATGGCAGCTACCTTAGCCACGGGCAGAACTGTAATTGAATCTGCTGCTTGTGAGCCAGAAGTGGTAGATTTGGCTGAGTTCCTTATTAAAATGGGAGCAAAGATAAGAGGTTACGGTACACCTATTATAGAAATAGAGGGTGTTAAAGAGCTACATGGCGCAGAGCATACAATTATTCCTGATAGGATAGAGGCAGGAACATTTATGATTTCTGCCTTAATCACGGGAGGTTCTATTACGGTAAAGAATGTTCTTCCGCAGCATCTGGGTGCAGTTATTGATAAGTTGGAGGAAATGGGTGCTTCTATAAGCAGGCTGGGTAACTCTATCCGTATCCATCGCAAAACTAGTCTCAAACCTGTAAATATAATTACCTTACCTTATCCGGGATTTCCTACCGATATGCAGGCTCAGATTATGAGTCTAATGGCAATTACGCCAGGCATCAGTATCATTACTGAAAAGATTTACCCCGATAGATTTATGCATATAGCTGAACTCAATCGTATGGGCGCGCATATACAGAGAGAAGGCCCCCATGCAATTATAGAAGGAGTAAAAAAACTCTCAGGCGCTCCGGTTATGGCATCAGATTTACGCGCCTCTGCTTGTTTGGTGTTGGCAGGGCTGGTTGCTTCGGGTAAAACCACAGTCTCGCGCATATACCATTTAGAGCGCGGATATGAGAATTTGGAGCAGAAACTACAAAGGTTGGGAGCAAGGATTTGGAGAGAAAAGGAATAAGGTCAAGATGATTTTGATGATTGATAATTATGACTCCTTTACCTTTAATCTTGTGCAGTATCTAAGAGAATTAGGTCAGAAGGTATTAGTTTTTAGAAATGACCGGATAACTTTAGATAAAATTAGAAGACTCAATCCCCACAAGATTGTAGTCTCGCCTGGTCCAGGAGGTCCTCTTGATGCGGGTATCTCTTGTAAACTGATAAGAGAGTATGCAGGTAAGGTTCCTATTTTAGGTGTTTGTTTAGGACATCAATGTATAGGTTATGTTTTTGGTGCGCGCATAGTAATTGCGGATAGACTAATGCATGGTAAGACCTCCTGGATTTACCATAATCAGAAGACTATATTTAAAGGTATTCCTAATCCCTTTGAAGCAACGCGGTATCACTCTCTTATTATAGATAAAAAGGGCTTTCCGGAATCATTAGAGATAATTGCCTGGACAAAACAAAATGAGATTATGGGTTTAAGACACAGGCGTTACGATATTTGGGGATTACAGTTTCATCCCGAGTCCATCCTAACTACCCATGGCAAGGATATCTTACACAATTTTCTTAAGATAAAATGATACAGCAACTCCCCGAACAG
>JAMWDE010000038.1 GCA_023818905.1 Candidatus Omnitrophota bacterium
GCACAATGAAGGTATATCTAAAGCAGCTAGCATAATAGATGCAGGTACGAATTTAGGTGTAATTGAGAAGTCTGGTAGTTGGCTTTCCTTTGCAGGTGAAAAACTTGCCCAGGGAAGAGAGGCAGCTATAAAGCTACTTAAAGAAAAGCCAAAGCTCCAGGAAGATATAGAGAAAGAGATTAGAAAGAGAATCTTTCTTAATAAGTAAGATAAGGATAAATAAGATACGATTCAAGGAGGATGCTCTAATGAAAAGAGTAATATTTTTTTCTTTAATTTTTATATTTATGTCGGTTACAAATTTATTATCAGCTCAAAATCCCACTTTTTCTGCTGAGCCCTCTTCCATAGAAGAGGCAGTAGTTCGGGTAGCTAATACCACAGGTAAGGCAGTGGTTTCCATAAGCACAGAGCATACCACCAAAGTCAGGGGCAGAAGGTTCTACTTTGATTATCCTTTTGGTGAAGATGATTTTTTTCGGAAATTTTTTGAAGATTTCTTTGGGGAGTTGCCAGAGAGGGAATACAAACAGATAGGTTTGGGCTCAGGCGTTATCATTGACCCAGAAGGTTACATCTTAACTAATGAGCATGTGGTGGCAGAAGCGGATAAGATTACGGTTACACTACCTGATGGTAGGGAGTTTAGAGGAGAGCTTAAGGGTAAAGATGCACGCTCTGATTTAGCGATTATCAAGATAAATGCCCGTAATCTGCCGGTTGCCTCCTTAGGTGATTCTGATAATCTGAAGATTGGTCAATGGGTGGTGGCTATCGGTAACCCATTTGGTTTTGCCTTGCAGAATCCAGAGCCAACCGTAACTGTAGGAGTAATTAGTGCATTGCATCGTTCTTTAGGCAGAAGCCTTTCCCGTCAAAGGGATTACAATGACCTCATACAGACAGATGCAGCGATAAACCCTGGCAATTCCGGTGGCCCTTTGGTTAACCTTAAAGGTGAGGTAGTGGGTATCAATGTGGCAATATTTTCTACCAGTGGCGGTTATCAGGGAATAGGTTTTGCCATACCCATCAACAGTGCAAAGAGAATTATATCCCGCTTGATAGAGGGTAAAAAGATACTTTACGGCTGGTTGGGTGTTACGGTTCAGGATTTAAGCGAGGATTTGGCTGGACATTTTGGGTTATCGGATAGAAACGGAGCCTTAATTGCTAAGGTTATGGAAGACAGTCCTGCGCAGAAGGCGGGGATAAAAGAGGGCGATATAATCAGGAAGTTTGATAATCAGGATATCAACAACGTAAGGGAGTTATTAAATATTGTAGGAAGGACGGAGGTGGGCCGTAAGGTAAAGGTGATAGTTATTAGGGATAAAAAAGAGGTTTTATTAGAGGTAGAGGTGGGTCAGAGACCCCAAGATGTAGAGAAGATCGTCTCTGAGACTTCTATTAGATGGCGTGGATTAGAGGTTGGTCCTTTGGATTCTGAGGCTGCTAAGCGGTATAGATTAGAAGAAAAAAGAGGGGTGGTGGTGATAGATGTAGAACCCGATAGCTCTGCAGATGAGGCAGGGATAATCCCAGGGGATGTAATCTCAGAGATAAACAGGCGACCAGTAAATTCCCTTTCTGATTATCAAAAGATAACCCAGGATCTAAAAGGAAACGCTTTAGTGAGAACTTCCCGAGGGTACTTTTTAATAAAAGAATAGAGGTGTTAAATAAGAAGAGTCAAAGAGAGGATCCTTTTCAGGAAGCCAAGAATTACTGTTTTCTGTTACTTAAGTTTAGACTGCGTAGCGAAGATGAGATTAGAAGACGGCTTAAGAAGAAAAGATTCAACTCCACAGTAATAGAGAAGACTTTGGCTTTTTTAAGAGTAAGAGGTTTTTTAGACGATAGGCAATTTGCCAGAAGTTGGCTTGAGTCACGCCTAAAAAACAAGTTTGGATTAAGAAGGATAAAACAGGAATTACTCCTTAAAGGGATAGATAAGAAAATCATAGATGAGCAGATAGAAGAAATCAGAGAGGGTTATTCTGAGGAGGATTTGGTAGCAGGACTTGCCCAAAAGAGACTAAACCAACTAAAAGATTTAGACCCTCAAAAGGCAAAGCGTAGACTCTACAGTTATCTTATACGACGTGGATTTTCTCCAGAAAGAGTATTAGATGTTCTAAATCGGTTAATTTAATATATTTATTCTAACCTTGTTTTAAAGATGAAGGCAGATATATTAAGAGAGAAATTTTTAAATTTCTTCAAATCTAAAAAGCATAAGATAGTAGAAAGCGATTCGTTGGTCCCTCGGGATGATCCCACAGTACTTTTTACTCCTGCAGGGATGAATCAATTTAAAAAACAATTCTTAGGATTTGTAACTGATTTTAGGCGTGCTGCCACTGCTCAACGCTGTCTACGTACAGATGACTTAGATAAGGTTGGCAAGACTTCTGGTCATCACACATTCTTTGAGATGCTAGGGAATTTTTCTTTTGGAGACTACTTCAAAGAGGAGGCAATAGTTTGGGCCTGGGAGTTTCTTACCCAGGAGCTCAAGATAGACAAAACCAGACTCTGGGTTTCAGTTTATCAGGAGGATGATGAGGCATACAATATCTGGGACAAGAAGATAGGAATCCCAGAGGAGAAGATAGTAAGATTAGGAGACAAAGAAAATTTCTGGCCATCTGAGGCTAGACTCAAAGGACCAGATGGTCCGTGCGGGCCTTGTTCTGAGATATTTTTTGATTGGGGATCTGGTTGTGACAAGCCAGATTGTAAACCAGGTTGCGATTGTTCAAGATTTGTGGAGGTTTGGAATTTGGTATTTACACAGTTTAATCGTAAAGAACCCGGCATATTAGAGCCCCTGCCACGTAAGAATATAGATACTGGCATGGGCCTGGAGAGATTAGCTGCAGTAATGCAAGGTGTTCAGAGTAATTTTGAGACAGACCTTTTTAGGCCGTTAACCAGAGAGATACTGGTATGTTCCCCCGCAGTTAAATTGCCAGAAAAAAAAGAGTTGGTGTATGCTGTAGCTGACCACATCCGAGCTATAACTTTCGCCATCTATGACGGCGTATTACCCTCTAATGAAGACAGGGGTTATATAATAAGAAAACTTATTCGTAAGAGCACATTACATCTTAAGGCCTTAGGGATAAAGAAACCATTTTTATATAAGTTGGTGCCTGTGGTTTCAGAGATTATGAGGTCAGTCTATCCTGAGTTGGAGAGGCGTCGTGAGGATATCGCACAGGTTGTATTGGCAGAAGAAGAGTCTTTTATTTCAACCCTTAATTCTAGTAACAATTTATTTAGGGTGAAGTTTAAAGAATTCTTAACCAAACCCGATCCTGAAAAGGTAGGTAGTGTTGCCTTCCAACTCTATGACACCTACGGTATGCCTTTAGAGTTGACTAAAGCTTGGTTAGATAAACAGAAGATAGAATTTTCTGAGTCTGAATTTGATAGACAACTTCAACAACAGAGGTTGCGCTCAAAGGCAAAGAGTCTCTTAAGGCAAGAGGTATTTGGAGTCAAGGATATCATCACTGATGTAAAAAGGACACGTTTCTTAGGTTATAAGGAATCACAAACAAAAGCAAAGATACTAAAATTGATAAAGGATGGCACAGAGGTAGAGCAGGTTTTGCAGGGTCAACAGGTAAAGATCATCTTAGATAAAACTGTCTTTTATGCGCAGTCAGGTGGTCAGGTGGCAGATACAGGGATAATTACTAAGGGTAAGAGTGTATTTGAGGTTACAGATACACAGAAATCAGACGAGGTAATTATACACATAGGTAAGGTTAAGGAGGGTAGATTCAAGGGGCAGGATACAGTATTAGCCAAGATAGACTTTAGCCGTCGTATGTCTATAGCCAGAAATCACACTGCCACACATCTTTTACAGGCAGCCTTGAGAGAGGTTTTAGGCCCACACATCAAACAGCAGGGGTCTTTGGTTGCGCCTGACAGATTACGTTTTGATTTTACACATTTTAAGGATATAAGCCACCCAGAGCTTATGCGTATTGAAGAGTTAGTGAATAATTATATCCTAGATAACTACCCACTTACTGTAAAACAGATGGCGCTAAAGATAGCAAAGAAGACCGGTGCTTTGGCGTTCTTTGGAGAAAAATACTCTGATGAAGTTAGAGTGGTTTCTATTGGTAATATTTCCAAAGAGTTGTGTGCAGGCACGCATCTTAGTTCAACTGCCCAAGTTGGTTTATTTAAGATTATCCAAGAGAGCTCAGTAGCGGCAGGTATAAGAAGGATAGAGGCAGTGACTGGAGAATATGCTTATAAGATGGTAAATCAACAGGCTAATACTATCTTTGAGATATCTACATATCTGAATGTGCCTGGAGATAAGATAACAGAGGAGCTCCAGAAGAGATTGGTTCGCATAAAAGAATTGGAAAAACAGCTAAATAGGTACAGGTTAGATACATTGAAAGCATCTGTAGATACATTTATTAAAAGTGCCGAAGACATAAATGGCATAAAACTGGTTACCGTTATTTTAGAAGATGTAAACATGGATTTATTAAGAAGGTCTGTGGACCTCATTAAGGAGAAGACCAGCAGAGCCATAATTGCTTCAGGTACACAGACACAGGATGCAGTGCAGCTGGTCTTGGGTGTTACTGCTGATTTATGTGCCCAAGGCGTAGACGCAGCCAGTTTAATCAAAGAACTCTCTTTCGAGATTGGCGGAAGTGGAGGAGGAAGGAAGGACTTTGCCCAGGCAGGTGGTAGCAAGCCCAACAGTCTACAGTCTGCCTTTCAAAAACTGAGTCAGGTAGTTTCTCAATTAAGGTTAGGCCAAGGTTAGACAAAACATGAAAATCATTCGTCCAAACAGCAAAAAGATAGAAAAGATTTATAACCGCCAGTTTATAAAAGCAAAACGGCTACAAGAGCGCGTTAGGCAGATTATTGAGGATGTGCGTATTTTTGGCGATGAAGCACTGATAAGATACACCAAAAAGTTTGATGGAGTAAAATTGATGCCCCGTCAACTTAAGGTTTCTCAGATAGAAATTAGCGGAGCCTATCAGAATATAACGCCTCATTTTGTCTCTGATTTAAAGGTGATTATTGAAAATGTTAGTCGTTTCTACCGCAAAACATTGAGGAAGTCCTGGAGGATGAAAGACGAGGAGGGTGCAGTTTTGGGCGAAAACTACACCCCCTTAGAAAGGGTGGGTGTGTATATCCCTGCAGGTACTGCTCCTTTAGTTTCTACGGTTTATATGACGGTGATTCCTGCTAAGATAGCAGGTGTAAAGAAGATAGCCCTGGTTAGCCCTCCTGATAAAAATGGCAATATCAATCCGCACATTTTAGTAGTGGCTGACCTTCTGAAAGTAGATGAGATTTATCGCCTAGGCGGAGCACAGGCAATTGCTGCTTTGGCATTCGGAACAAAGACCATCCCAAAGGTAGATAAGATTATTGGTCCGGGCAACATGTATGTTACTGAAGCCAAAAGGCAAGTCTTTGGTTATGTGGATATAGATATGGTTGCAGGTCCTACAGAGTTAGTTATCATTGCCAATCGTTATACAGAACCAAGGTTTATTGTGGCTGATATAAAGGCCCAGGCAGAACACCGCCAGGGTTTAGCCATACTGGTTACTAATTCTAAGGGTTTAGCCAGAGAAGTAAAATCCCAAGTAGATCACAATGGATTTATCATTTTGACCAAGAACCTTCAGGAGGCAGTGGATATCACCAATAGGATTGCGCCAGAGCATGTGGAGGTTCTTATCAAAAACCCTCAGCGCATAGCCAGACTCATAAAGAATGCAGGAGCGATATTCTTAGGACCTTATAGTCCTACAGCAGTAGGAGACTATGTGGCAGGACCTAGTCATGTTCTACCTACCTGTGGGACCGCCAGATTTTTCTCAGGTTTATCGGTTTTGGATTTCAGAAAGAGTACGCACATCATCGGTTATTCTAAAAGGGCGTTAGAGAAGATGCGTTTGCCGCTTGAGAAGGTGGCAGGAATTGAGGGATTGGGTAAGCATTTGGATTCGGTTAAGATAAGATTAGAATAAAGGAGAGAGAAAGAGATATATGAGAAGAGCGCAGATAAGAAGGAAAACCAGAGAAACAGAGATTGCAGTTAAGCTAAATATCGATGGCCAAGGTAAGGCTAAGATAAACACAGGTATTGGTTTGTTAGACCATATGTTAGAATTATTTACCTTTCATGGTCTATTTGATTTAGAGATAAAAGCAAAGGGTGATTTAAGAGTAGATATTCATCATACCAATGAGGATGTTGCTATTGTGTTAGGCCAAGCATTTAAAAAAGCCTTGGGAGCGAAAAAGGGTATAAGAAGATTTGGTTGGGCGTCTGTGCCAATGGAGGAAGTAGTAGCAGAGATAGCAGTAGATATTAGTGGCAGGGCTTATTTTATGTTAGCAACTCCTTATGTGCCCAAGGTGCAGGATGGTTATACTTTTGGCGATGCAGAACATTTTTTTGAATCGTTCGCTAAACATTTAGGTATGAATTTAAATATTAAAGTTGAACCCATTAGTCCAGATTTACATACTACTCTGGAACCTATCTTTAAGGCCCTCGGTATAGCTTTAGATCAGGCCACCCAAATCGACCCACGTAGAAAAGGGGTCCCTTCAACTAAAGGCGTGATAGATTAGATGATTGCAATTGTTGATTATGGTATGGGTAATCTACACAGCGTGCAGAAGGCGTTAGAGTATGCAGGGGCACAGACCATCATAACAGATAAACCACAAGATGTCCAGACTGCAGAGAAGATAGTATTGCCAGGTGTGGGTGCCTTTGATGATGCTATCCGCCAGTTAAGAAGGAGAAAACTCGTAGATACTCTCAAAGGCCAGCTAAACGCAAAAAAGCCATTCTTGGGTATATGTTTGGGGATGCAACTTTTGTTTCAGAGAAGTCAGGAGGCAGAAGACTCAAGTGGTTTGGGTATAATAAAAGGTCAGGTAAGGCGTTTTGTCTCTGGAGGAGGACTAAAGGTCCCTCATATGGGTTGGAATCAACTCATCATAAGGAAGAATAATTGCCCACTTTTAACAGGAATAGGGGATGGATCCTATGTGTATTTTTGCCACTCGTATTATCCTCAACCAGAAGATAATACTATTACTGCTGCTAGCTGTAACTATGGAATAGAATTCAGTTGTGTGATATGGCAGGATAATATATACGCAGTACAGTTTCATCCGGAAAAGAGTCAAAACACAGGACTTAAAATAATAAAGAATTTTGTAGAGTTATGTTAATTATTCCCGCTATAGATATAAAAGATGGTTTTGTGGTAAGATTCACACAGGGCAAATTCCAAAAGAAGATGTATTCTAAAGACCCCATAAAGACCGCTCGGCACTGGCAGAGACAGGGCGCCCAGCTTTTACATATTGTAGATTTAGACGGCGCAAGCACTGGCATACCTAAAAATTTGGGCATAATTAAAATGCTTATAAAAAGTCTAAACGTGCCTATTCAGATAGGAGGGGGCATAAGGTCTTTAGATACCATTGAGGGCTTAGTAAAGGAAGGCGTGTTTCGGGTAGTATTAGGCACAAGGGCTATTGAAGATATCAAATTTCTAAAGCAGGCATTTGATAAATTTAAACAGAAGATTATCGTGAGCCTGGATGTTAGGGATGGCATACTAGCAACAAGAGGTTGGCAGACCACATATAAGAAAATAGATATACAAGAATTCTGTCAGATTTTGAAAGATATTGGCTTTACAGAGATTATCTACACTGATATATCTAAAGACGGCACCCTAAGAGGGCCTAATATAAAAGTGATAAAGAGTTTATTAAAAAACACAGGCTTAAAGCTGATTGCCTCTGGAGGGATATCCTCCCTGGAGGATATCCGTAAACTAAAAATGCT
>JAMWDE010000039.1 GCA_023818905.1 Candidatus Omnitrophota bacterium
CTCTACCACCTGCTACATCAGCCTTGGCAACACCCTCTATTCTTTGGATGCGGTCTTTTATTCTTTCATCCACCACCTTACGCAATTCCTCAGGGGTACGAATCTTACTGGTTACAGCTATAATCATAATCGGAACATCCATATACTCGTATTTGGCAATTACAGGCTTTTCAATCTCTGGAGGCAGTTTATTCCTTATGCGGTTGAATTTTTCCCGCACCTCTAAGGCAGCAAAATCCATATTAGTGCCTGCTTCGAACTCTAAGATTATTGTAGCATTAGCCTCTTTGGAGATGGAGAGGATATTTTTTAAATGCGATACTGAGCTTACCGCCTCTTCTACTAATTTTGAGATGCGTTTTTCCACCTCTGGAGCAGGGATTCCACCACGCACGTCAATGTTTATAGTGATGTCTCCAAAGCTGATATTGGGCATCATCTCAACCGGAAGAAGTCTAAATGCAATTGCGCCCATCAAAGTAGCGCCGATAAAAAACATTGACACCGCAGTAGGTCTTCTTACTGATAATTTAGGTAAGCTCATACCACCTTCCTGGACCAAGTGGACCATAGGCCTTAATTAGGCCTCTCTCAATCAATTCCTTTAAATCTCGCGCAGCAGTAGGTATGGATACCCCAAAGATTTCAGCATACTCCTTACGGGTGATTCTCTTTTGGGTCTTAAGTCTTTCTAATAATTGAATCTGGCGTTCATTCAATTCTGGTTTGGTTTCAAGCGGAGATTTTTCTATTTTCTCCGGGATTTCTGTGGGAATCATCTCTTCAGCAGGCTTTAAAGAAGGGGTTATCACAGGTTCTTGTGGTTTTGGTTCTTCAGCGGGTAATATGATCTGCGCAGTAGGAGCTGGTTTTAACCGTAAGATATTCGCTATGAATAAAAATAAGCAAGGAATGAATACCAGAGTTAAGAAGGTAGAAGATAAAAGTCCACCCATAACTGTAATTGCTAAAGGGGCTTGTAATTCTGAGCCCTCTCCTATGCCTAAAGCCAAAGGTATAAGACCAAATACAGTGGTCAAAGAGGTCAACATAATTGGTCTTAAACGCATGCGGCTAGCCTCAACCAATGCTTCAAAGAGAGGTCTACCTCCTTTGATTAGTTGATTCAAAGATTCCATAAAGACAATGGCATTGTTTACGGCAATACCGCCTAACATAATTATGCCCAGATAGGCAACTGAACTTAAAGGTGTGCGGGTTAGAGATAAAGAAAAGGTAACTCCGATTAGAGAAAGCGGTATGGTAAACATAATCAAAAATGGCTGCCACAGAGATTCAAATTCCGCTGCCATAATCATATAAACTAAGGCAAAGGCCAGAGCCATAGCAAAAGCCAGACTGGCAAATGATTCCTTCATTCTCTGTTGCTCTCCGGTTAATTCTATGATGTAATCTTTGGGTATCTTTTTAGTTAAGGCATTTAGTACTGCATTTATATCTGCCACCACCTGGTTAAAATTGCGCTTGAAGATATTGGCGGTTATTACAATACCTCTTTGTTGGTCAATCCTTTTTATTTCAGTAGGTCCTCTTCCTTTGGTAAGGTAGGCTACTTCTGATAAAGGGACATCCATACCTAAAGGCGAATGTATAAGCAATCTTCTCAAATTGCCTAAATCACTCCTATCTTCTGGTCTTAGGCGTACACGGATATCCACATCCTCTTCACTAACCTTTTCCTTAAATTTTGTGGCTACATAACCTTTAAGTGCCACCTGGGTGGTGATTGCTATATCCCGCACAGAAAGACCGTATAGAGAAGCCTTGTCTTTAAGAATATTGAGTTTTGTCTCTGGACTAGGAGAGGGCATACTGCTTTTTATGCCATAGAGTCCTTCAATAGTGTTTATCTGCCTTTGCACAAGTAAGGATATTTCTTGGAGTTGGTTTAGTTCAGGACCTTTGATTTCAATGGCTATAGGAGCACCCTGTTCCAAGGCAGCGCCAAAGGAGGTTTCTTGGGCGATATATTCTATTTCTACGTTTTCCATCTCATGTTTTTTTAGATTATCCTTAAGATACTGGATGACCTCGTCAGTAGAGCGGGTTATCCCTGATTTTTTAGATTTCTTTTTGAGGTTGACCATTATCTGTGCCTGATGGCTGCCTAAGGTTTGTAAGGCAGTTTGTTCTACAGATATCTTTTCTTCGCTTGAACCAATATTCACTGTGACATCCTGAGTCTCAGGAAGTTTTAATAGGAGATGTTCAATAGTTTTGACCACCCTATCAGTTACCTCTAAGCGCGTTCCAGGAGCAAGGTCTACTTTTATAATAAATTGGCGCTGGTCAACCCGAGGAAGGAATTGTCTTTCGGTTTTGGAAAGGATACCTAAACTTAAAATAAATGCCCCTAAAACCAATCCAATAACGACGAATCTCATCTTTAACATAGAACGGATAAAGTTTTCATACATAGTGTTTAAACCACTAAGCTTTTGTTGGGATATAATAGAAGAAGGTTTGGAAAAGCTGAATTGTCGAGTCCTTCCCAAAGAATTCAGTACAGGTACCAACGCCACCGCAGTGGTTATAGAGGCAAGCAGAGAAAAGGTAATAGTAAAGGAGAGTTGCTTAAAAATCTGTCCGACAACTCCTACCACAAAGGCAAAGGGTAAGAATACTGCCACTGTAGTTAAGGTTGAGCCCATAACCGCAGAAAACATTTCATTAGTACCTTCAATACAGGCGGTCTTTATCTCTTTTTTAAGTTCTTTACGGTGACGGAATATATTCTCAATCACTACTACTGAGTTGTCCACCAACATCCCTACTCCCAAGGCCAAACCACCCAAGGACATCATATTTAAATTAATCTTACTGAAATACATAAGGCACAGAGTAGCCAGGATAGAGATAGGAATAGAGGTAGTGATTACTAGAGAGGAGCGTAAGTCACGGAGGATAAACAGAAGCACAAAAAATGCTAAGATACCGCCTTGGACTGCAGCGTTGCGCACGTTAGCAATCGCCTCTTTAATAAATTTGGATTGGTCATAGGTTACCTGGATTTTTATTCCTTTGGGTAATTTCTCCTGTAGTAATTTTTGTATTTCTTTTTGAACCTTTCTCACAATACTTAAGGTATTAGTTCCAGACTGTTTTCTGATTACCAATGAGACACTATCCTTTCCATTATAGCGGGAGATGCTGGTTTTTTCTTTTACCGTATCCTTTACCTGGGCGATATCTCTAAGAAAAACCAGACGTCTTCCTTGTTTTTCTTTTTCCTCTTTTTCTTTCTGAGTCTTGGCTTCCTCCTCTGGTATATCCAGGGCAGTAGGCGTTTCTGGGATTTCTTCTATCTTCTGGTATTCTCCCATGGTGCGTATCAGATATTCATAGAAACTTTCTTTAATAGTTCCTGCAGGGTAGTTTATGTTAGCTGACTTTAAGGCATCTACCACAGAAACTATGGATACTTGGGAAGCACGCAAGCGGGGTTGGTCAATCTCTACCAAAATCTCGCGTTCCTCACCACCACTGATAATGGCTGAGGCAACCCCATCTATCTTTTCTATGGCATCCTTGATGTATCTTCGGCAAACCTCTCTTAATTCCAAGGCTGACATAGGTCCGGTTATCGCCAGATTCATAATCGGCAAGTCAAAGGGGTTGTACTTCATCACCACTGGCTCCTGGGATTCTCTAGGAAGCCTCTCTTTTATGAGGTCAATCTTTTCTCGCACATTTAAGGCAGCAAAATCCATATTAGCACCCCAGTTGAATTCTATCATCACCAAAGATAACCCTTCCTTAGAAATAGAAGTTATCCTTTTGACATTATTTACTGTACCCACAGTTTCCTCAATAATCTTAGTGATAAGATTCTCTATTTCTTCAGGAGCAGCATTTTCATAAGAAGTAACCACAGTTATCTGCGGATAGGTGATAGAGGGGAAGAGTTCTTGAGGTAGTCTTGTCCAGGAGATTAAACCCAAGATTACCACTCCCAAGAAGAGCATCAGGGTAGTAACCGGCCGATTTACGGAAAGCCGGGGAATTTGCATATTTATACTTTGCTTATTTAATAATAAAAAAAGGGGATAGTTTACCCGCATCTTTTAAAGACACGGGTCTCTCCCCCTAATTTTATATATACGCTAGCCCCTACCCCTTACAGGTTGCTTATAAAATATAATTACAGTAAACAAGCCAGTAAATGTTAGTCTTTAGTGATTGTGATATATAAAGCCTCGTTTTTTAATTCTCCTTTAAAATATACTGCAGTTACCTCTTGTCCTGTCTTCAGCGCTTTTGTGCTTAGAGCTATCGGTTCTTCATTACCTATCTTTTTGACAATTCGTGTATCCGGACTAATTACTAAAACTACCTTTTGAATTGGGTTATCTTTATCTTGATTAAAAATCTCAACAGTCTTAATGGGAGATTTTAAATTTATCTCACTAACTGTACCGTAGATTTCTCCCACAACTGGACGCATCAAAGGTTGCTGTCCAACAGTTTTCGTTAATCTTCTTTCTTCCTCAATGTCTCTTTTTGGTGGAGGTATTTCTTCGTCAGATTTTTTAGCAAAGAGAATGTGTGTAACCTCAAGATTGTAATAGCGAATACACTTTACATCTATTTTGAGTTTCTTCTCACCTTTTTTATCATACTCATATTTATAGGATTGTTCACAAGATACATTGCTTCTGCCGTCCTGGTTTCCTGTGACAAATACCAAATTATTCTCCCCTAACTCAGTAAGTGAATTTTTGAGTTTTGCTTTAAGATCACCAATTATTAGGTAGGCTTCTGCATTTTTGGCATATAAGACCAACCATTCATCTTGGCCATGTTTTTCAATAGCCAGTCTACCAACAATTGAGATGATTGGGCGCTTATGTAAAGGCTGGAGCTCTGTCTGACTGTAAGTTAAAGATACAAGCACAAACAAAACACATCCTAACAGCAGCAATACATTACTTATCTTTTTTTCTTTTGACATAAATTATTCCTGAATTATATACCAATTATAGCACACATAATTCAGGATAGTCAAGGTTTTTATGCAGTATTGTATTAAGCTATTTAAGAAGGCTAGCGCAGAAATAAGAAAAGGGATGGACCTTTTCTTTTATTTATTGTGGTTATGGTTGAAAAGGTCCGTATCCTACCCCCTGGAATACAAACTCCCGAGAAGTATAATTTTCTGCACCTTGGCCTCGATATACGCCGTAGATGATAAAATTATTTAACGTTCCGCCATTATCAACTGCCAATTGTTTTAGCGCTTCAAATTCTGCTTCTTGACTTTCTGCAGCGACTAACCTTACAATTCTACCCTCACCACTCTGTGAGCCATTATAGTCAATGATGTTTTCAACAGACATATAGAGTTCATTCCTCATCGCTCGTACATTTCCTATTATAGCAGGGTCATCGCTTGTTGGTATTTGAGCGTTCCTAGAACTAATGCTGCTTTCCACCCAATCATAACTATCGTGGCTTACATACCAACCAATTTTGGAGTCGTATGTAGCACTAGCTTGATAATTTTGCATCTCATAAGTGCTTATTCCGCCCTGTTCATTTATTTCTGTTTTTGTTCCAGTGGTGGTTTGGGATATTCCTATGCAGAAACCATTGGCATTCCTTTGGTAAGTCTTGACTCTGGTAATGGTTTCAGTATTTCTAATTCTTTCCCCTGTAGGAGTTGTGTATTCATTTTCCCCAACAGTAGTGCTGGTGCTTACTTCACTCATAAGATGCCAGCCCCCACCAATAAAGGCATATTCGTATTCGGTTGTTTCCGTGAACGTAGATATTTTTGTACCATCTGGTCCATAATTAGTTCCTGTGGTTACAGAACCTGAGCGTAGTGTCTGGCCATTGCGGATAACATAACTATCAAAAGAATCTGATGTAAAAGTGCCTATAGGCCGGCCATTAGCATCGTAACCTCTGTTTCCTTCAGTGTGCGCTCCGCCCGAAGCTCCGCTTAACTGACCATTAGCGTTATAAGCATAGTCGGTCCAAAAACTAGTTGTAGATGATGACCCATCACTTGCGTTGGTATTAGATGTTCCGCTTACCGAGTCTATCTTTAAGCTACCGCCTCTCCAGGAACTTGTGGTAGTTGTAACAGTTGTGGTTTCTGACCACCCCCCATTCACATCAGTAGTATGCGTTACGGTAGTGGTTACTTCTGTAGAGGAGACAATCACACCATAGGGATTATAGAAATTCTCTACTCGAATGGTACTATTCTGGCTTGTGCTCAAAATGGGCGCCGCAGCAAAAGCATTAAACCCACCAGTTAGAAAAAGCAACCCTATAGCTAATACAAATATCCTTTTTCCCATTTTCACCTCCTTTTCTATAGATTTTTTATTTCTAGTTAATATTTTTTTCATCTATGCACCTCCCTTTTTATGTTTTTCTCTAGGTATTCTATCATATATCTTTATTCCCAATAAAAAAGCCGGATTGCCTATTATCCTTATTTCGGCAACCCGGCTATCGCGTTTTAGTTAATTGGTTAAATAATGTTTATTTAACTACTCACCAATTATCCTATCCGATCCGTGGCTTTCCGCATCCAGATTGCTCTGGATTTGGCTTTATCGGTTAAGGATATGAGTTTAAAAAACTTTTAAATAAAAGAGCAAAAAATTATTTTTACATTTAAGAATATACCTGATACCCACTATAATTTCAAGACAAAATATCTAAGTTTTGTCTTAGTTAACAGGAGATTTGAATTCAGGAGGTAGGGCTTTTTATCTATTATCCATTTTTATAAATAATGTTCTAACATAAATCAAATAGTTAGCTGTTTTGATTTAGGAGTTAAGTTTTGGTTGACAGAAGATTAAAAGGAGCGAATATGTTTATTTAAATATCTATTCCATAACCACAGGCTTTTCTGAGATTGGCCAGAGAAATCTGATAGTTAGCCAAGGCTTGAATGTATCTAGTTTGGGCTTCTGCCAATAGAAAGAGGGTTTCTAGTACTCCGGAAAGGGAGAGTTCACCTACCAATGCACGGATCTTAGTTACCTCTACTTCATTACGTCTGAATTTCATCTCGGTTTCTGCGCTGTTAAGTTGTAGGAGTGCTCGTTGGTAGTTGTAGATAGATTCCTGAACTTCGAATTCAATAGTTTTAAGCGTTTCATTAAAATCACTTAAAGAACGGTGAAAATCTATATCCGCCTTTTTCTTATCAGAGGCGCGTTTGAAATTATCCAAAAGATTGAACTCCATACTTAAAGTCCCCGAGCCAGTGGGTGAGGTTTGGCCAAAGCGGGGTTGGGTTTCTTCTCTAGTATAGGCACTATTTAATGTGCTTGCGCCTAAAGGCTTTGTGAATTTGATACCTGCATACCAATTTGAGGAATCCCGCCAAGGCTCGGTTTTATAGTGTCCTTCATAGAATCCGTAACTTGAAGTAAGGTCCACAGTCAGAGAATTCTTTTTATTGGTTTCAATCTTTTTGGCATATTCATTAAATTTAGTCAGAAGCTTACTTAGATAGATTTCTGGCCTATGCTTCAAGGCTGCTTCTAAACACTGTTGCGGGTCTATATTTATTCTTTGTGGTAGCATAAGCTTCCCCTCTAAAGAAGGTAGTTCTTTCAGATTAACCGTTTGAATAAATGTTAATTCTGCCATTTGGAGATCGTGTTTAAGATTTTGGAGTTGCGTTTCTATCTGTTCAAGCCAACTTTTGGCGCGGTTTACCTCTAAAGGTATAATCATTTCTGCATCAGATAATATTTCTATTTCTAAAAACTTCCCTACCCTGCCCACATCTACAGCATGTTCAACGTATGAATTAATATTACCTCCAAGTTTATCTAAATTTAATTTTAAAACACCCAAAAAACCACCATC
>JAMWDE010000040.1:0-4467 GCA_023818905.1 Candidatus Omnitrophota bacterium
TTCTGTAGATGCGGCAAAGAATATTACTACAGGTATCTCTGCCTATGATCGTGCTTACACTATTCGGGTTCTGCTTGACCCAAAGACAAAACCCGATGATTTGATTCGACCAGGACACATCTTTCCTCTTAAGGCTAAAAAAGGAGGAGTTTTAGTAAGGGCAGGTCATACTGAGGCTGCAGTAGATTTGATGCGTTTAGCAGGCCTATATCCTGCAGGAGTAATCTGTGAGATTATGAATGATGACGGCACAATGGCAAGACTTGTTCAGCTCCTTGAGTTTGCCAAGCATCATAATTTGAAGATCTGTTCTATTGCCCAACTTATTGAGTATCGTAGACGATCTGAGAAGTTGATAGAGAGATTGGTAGAGACAACCCTTCCTACAGAGTTTGGGACATACAGACTGATCTTGTATAGAGACCTCATTGAATATAAACCCCACATCGCTTTAATAATGGGAGACTGTAGCGATGGTGAACCTGTGTTGGTGCGGGTGCATTCCGAGTGTCTCACTGGAGACGTGTTTGGTTCCTTGCGTTGTGATTGTGGCAAGCAACTTAAAAACGCAATGCAACTCATTAGCAGGAAAGGTCAAGGTGTTCTCCTCTATATGAACCAGGAGGGCCGGGGCATAGGACTTATAGAGAAAATTCGAGCCTACAGTCTTCAAGATAAAGGACTTGATACTGTAGAGGCCAATCAGGCTTTAGGTTATCAGCCGGACCTGCGTGATTATGGTATAGGCGCGCAGATTTTAGTAGACCTGGGTATCAAAAAGATATGTTTGCTGACCAATAACCCCCGTAAGATTGTAGGACTGGAGGGTTATGGTTTGGAGATTGTAGAACGTATCCCTCTGGAGATCGAACCAAACCCAATAAATTATAGTTACCTTAAGGCCAAAAAAGAGAAATTAGGACACAACTTAAAAATTTAAATTGGTAGTGTAATATAACAATGACAATATTACAAAAGTTTAAACTGGAGGTGAAGGAGATGCCTAGATTGATTGAAGGAAACCTGATTGCAAAGGGCAAGAAATTCGGAATTATTGCTTCGCGTTTCAATGATTTTATTACCAAAGAGTTAGTTTCTGGTTGTCTGGATACGTTGATCAGGCACGGCGCAGAGGATAAAGACCTGGTATTAGTTTGGGTACCTGGTGCATTTGAGATTCCTGTAGTAGCACTAAGGCTGGCGAAATCAAAAGATTATGATGCCTTGATTTGTTTGGGTACGGTCATCCGTGGCTCTACTCCCCATTTTGAATATATAGCTTCAGAGGTAGCTAAAGGGATAGCCAGAGTATCTCAAGAAAATGGCCTTCCTGTGATATTTGGGATTATCACTGCAGATACTATTGAGCAAGCAATTGAACGTGCAGGAACAAAGGAAGGCAATAAAGGTAAAGACGCTGCCTTAAATGCTATTGAGATGGCCAATTTATTAAAGCAGATTAAATAGTATTATCTTCAGGATTTTAAATTAACTAAACCGATAATGCGCAAACGTTCGCGTGCCAGAGAGATTGCTTTGCAGGTCCTTTACCAGATAGATATAACTGGCGATAGAAGTGAAGATGTCTTGAATAATTTTTGGCAAATGCAAGCGAAGCCGGTGGATGCAGATATTCAAGAATTTGCTATCAGTCTGGTTGAAGGCGTTTCTAAAAATTTAGAGGTGATTAATAAAACAATTGCCCGACATGCTGCCAATTGGCAGATTGAAAGGATGGCAGTAGTGGACAGAAATATCCTGCGTGTGGGTTGTTACGAACTCTTGTTCCGTGAGGATATCCCTATCAAGGTATCTATCAATGAGGCAGTAGAGCTTGCCAAGAGATATTCTGGTACTGAGGCGGCTAAGTTCGTCAATGGTATACTGGATAAGATAAAATTAGAAAAGGATAAATGAAGTACGCAGACCTGCATTTACATACGGTATTCTCCGATGGCACTTATACGCCAGAGGAACTGATTGAAGAGGTTTGTCGACAATCTATATCTGCTGTTTCAGTTGTGGACCACGATAATGTTGATGGGATTGAGCCTGTGAAGATAATAGCTGAACAGAGAAATATAGAGGTATTGCCAGGTATAGAGCTTACCGCTGAATACAATGGCACAGAGGTTCATATCTTGGGCTATCTGATTGAATACAAAGATGATAACCTCACCAGAACATTAGATACCTTAAAGAGAAATCGCAATGAGCGCATTTATAAGATATTGGATAGATTAAGAAGATATACAGGTATTGATTTGGAGGCTTCTTTGGTTTTTGATATTGCCAAGGGTGGCACTGTGGGTAGACTTCATATCGCCCGCGCGTTGGTTAAAAATGGAATAGTCAATTCTATCTCAGAGGCGTTTCAGAGATACATAGGAGATAAATGCCCTGCGTATGTGGCAGGTTTTAGATTTTCTCCCCAACAGGCCATAGGACTAATAAAACAGATAGGAGGTATACCTGTATTAGCCCATCCCTATAGTCTTGATCAGGACGAGTTGATCCCTGAATTGGTTAATAACGGATTAAGAGGTTTAGAAGTATTTTATCCTGAACATACGCAAGCAATGGTTAACCATTATTTGGATATAGCAAAAAAATTTAATCTGTTAATTACTGGTGGGTCTGATTGTCATGGTAGTGCTAAACCTGAGGTTAGGATTGGTTCAATAAAGATACCTTACACCTTGGTAAATAAGTTAAAAAAGGAAAAGGCACAGAATGGTTAATCATGAAAGATATATGGAGATTGCCTTAAATTTGGCTTTGAAGGCAAAAGGTAAAACTAGTCCAAATCCTCTGGTAGGAGCAGTGGTAGTAAAAGATAATAGAATTGTGGGAATGGGTTTTCATGAACGGGCAGGCTTTCCCCATGCAGAGATAGTTGCCTTAGATGAAGCAGGTAGGCTTTCAAAGGGAGCAACCTTATATGTAACCCTAGAGCCATGTACGCATTTTGGCAAGACTCCTCCCTGTGTGGATAGGATAATAGAGAGTGGCATCAGAGAGGTCATAGTGGGTATGATTGATCCAAACCCATTGAATAACGGAAAGGGTATTGAGATATTAAAGCAGCACCGTATAAAGGTAAAAGTTGGATTCTTAGAGGATAGATTGAGAAAGATAAATGAGGTATTCATAAAATATATTACCCAAAAAATACCTTTTGTTACAGTCAAAGTTGCCCAATCTTTAGATGGGAAGATTGCCACCCATACTGGTGATTCTCAGTGGATTACTTCTGATAAAGCGCGTGCCTATGCACATCGTATCCGTGCAGACTACGATGCAGTAATGGTAGGTATCAATACTGTACTTAGAGACAATCCTAAGTTAGAGGCTTGGTTCTCTAAGAGGCAGCCAATCAAGATTGTAGTAGATAGTCAGTTAAGTACACCTCAGGATGCAAATATATTTTCTGGCGGTTCCGTGATAATAGTTACTTTACAGCAGAAACCAGGCCAGGAGACAGAAAATAGAAAGATAATTTCACAGAAGGCCAGAATTTTGGAAGCAAAAGAGAAGGATGGTCAAGTTAATCTCAGAGATGCTTTAAAGAGGTTGGCCAGACTACAGATAGCCAATCTATTAGTCGAGGGAGGAGGGACCCTTGTGGGTTCGCTATTTGATGAAGATTTAGTAGATAAGGTGTTATTCTTTGTTAGCCCTAAGATTATTGGAGGAAGAGATGCATTAACTTCGGTAATGGGAAGGGGCGTATCGAGGATAGATAGGGCAATTAGATTAAAGGAGATTAGTATAAAAAAAATTGGAGAGGATTTTTTGATAAGGGGATACGTTAAATAATATAAGGTTGTGATTTCTATGTTCAGTGGGATAACAGAGGAATTGGCAGAGGTAAAGAGTATTTTAAAGAAAGGTTTGAATGCCCTTCTTGAGATTAGAGCGGATAAAACAGCGCAAGATACAAAGGTTGGTGATAGTATTGCGGTGAATGGCTGCTGTCTTACCGTTATCAAAAATGAGTCCGGTATCTTAGGATTTGAGCTTATGGATGAAACTCTAAAAGGTACAAATCTAGGTCTGTTAAGACCGATGGATAAGGTAAATTTAGAGCGTGCTTTAAAGATAGGAGATAGATTGTCAGGTCATTTTGTTACTGGTCATATTGATTGTATAGGTATTATCCGTAGAAAAAATTATAGTGGTAGTAATCTGAGTCTTGAGGTTGCCTTTCCGCCCAAATTTAGTAAGTACATTCTTCCCAAGGGGTCTATTGCCGTAGATGGTATAAGCTTGACCATCCAGAATAAAAGATACGATACCTTCGTTGTTTATATAATTCCACACACCTTAAAAAATACTACCTTAGGATTTAAAGGTCATTCGGATATGGTCAATATAGAATTCGATATCCTTGCCAAAAAGTAGATCCAAACCTGAATTATCATGATGTGGAGTTATTAGAGGTTTTGAATATCTGGTAAAGTTTTT
>JAMWDE010000040.1:4477-7660 GCA_023818905.1 Candidatus Omnitrophota bacterium
CATCCCTATTCTTAGAGTCTTGATATCACAATTCTTACCATATTACTTTCAATAATTATTCATCAGGCCTGTTTATTCTGGTTCGTTTCGGATCTGAGCTAAGATATAAGTTTTTAGACTTTTAAAGAAATTTTCTTAAAGAGGGCATTTTTCTACAGAATGCACAATAACATTCAAATTGACTCTATATAAAAAACTGGTATAATGAAATTCCAAAGTTGCCGACGTAGCTCAGTGGCAGAGCAAGTGTTTCGTAAACACTAGGTCGAGGGTTCAAATCCCCCCGTCGGCTTGTTTGGTTATTTTCTTACTATGTCTAAATTTAGTGAGGTACTTAAAAATCGCAATTTCTTTTTTTTGTGGTTAGGCCAGCTTATTTCTCAGTTGGGTGATAGATTAGACCAGATGGCCTTAATCGGCTTCATTTATTCCCGCGCACCAGGCTCAACCTTACAGATTGCCAAGGCCCTTTCTTTTACTATACTTCCCATATTTTTAATTGGACCAATTGCAGGTGTTTATGTTGACAGATGGGATAGGCGCCGCACTATGTACATATGTGATTTTCTAAGAGCAGGCCTGGTAGTAAGTATACCTTTATTTCTATTTTATACCAAGAATCTACTGCCCATATACTTTATAATATTTACAGTTTTTTGTATCGGGCGTTTCTTTGTGCCTGCAAAATTAGCTATTATACCAGACTTGGTAGATAAAGAAGATCTCTTGATAGCAAACTCATTGGTGCATACCACAGGTATGATTGCCGCTATATTAGGATTTGGTATAAGTGGTTTGGTAGTAGAGTGGGTTGGTCCGCGTAGTGGTTTTTATCTTGATGCCCTAAGTTTTTTAATTTCCGGAATACTTATTTTTCTTATTACCAAGAAGTCTTTTTCCCCTAAGAGATTAAGCCAGGTAAGCAAAGAGATAGTGGAGGTAATTAGAAAATCAATTCTTCAGGAGGTCAAAGAAGGTATCTTTTATTTTGTTAGAAAAAAGGATATCAGGTTTACCGTTTGGGTTATTTTTATTCTCTGGTCAGCTTTAGGCGCAGTTTATGTAGTGTTTATCGCATTCGTGCAGAAGACATTGCACTCTGCCACTAAAGATTTGGGGTTTTTGATCACATTTTTAGGTTTAGGTTTGTTTCTTGGCTCTCTTACGTATGGGCGTTTTGGCCAAAGGTTCTCCCATTATAAGATAATATTTTTATCACTGGTCTTAAGCGGTACGATGCTGATTACTTTTGCTTTGACTTTAAGCCGTTACGCCTTTTTTTCGGTAGCTGCTCTATTATCTTTTATATTAGGAGCTTTGATTTCTCCCATTATGATTGCGATAAATACGATTGTACATAAGGCAAGCGATAATCAGATGCGTGGTAAGATATTTAGTTATTTAGAAATCGTTATGCATTTCGGTTTTTTGCTATTTATGTTTATTAGCAGTTTTTTGGCAGATAAATTTTCTCAGGTTTTGATTTTGGTCATTGTGGGTTTTATATTTAGTGCCATAGGTATATTAAATCTTATATTCTATCGTAGGATTACATGGTTAGAATAGAAGGGCATAAAACTAAAACAGAAAATAAATCTTCAGAGAAATTGCCTCTGCCATCTGAGGTTTACATTCCCTTGAGTCAGCATTTGGGTAAGTCCTGCCAACCGGAAGTTGAGTTGGGGCAATATGTATTAAGAGGCCAAAGGATTGCCAATATATCAGCTGCCGTCTATGCTCCCGTACATGCCTCTTTATCCGGTAAGATAGTTTCTGTGTGTGATTGGCCGCATCCGGTCTTAGGTAGGGCCAAAGCAATAGTGGTTGCAGGTGATGGTAAAGATTTATCAGTTGATACAGACACTGTTTCTTCTGAACAGATAAGAAATTATACCCCTAAGCAAATACAAAATATAGTTTTAGAAGCAGGGATTGTAGGTATGGGAGGAGCGGGTTTCCCCACACATATAAAACTTAATCCACCTAAGCCGGTAGATACACTTATTGTAAATGGTGCTGAGTGTGAGCCATTTTTGACAGGTGATTACCGCTTGATGGTTGAAAATACAGACGAGATATTACGTGGCATTGAAATTGTAGCCAGGTGTTTGGGGGTTGATAAGGTATATATCGCTATTGAAGATAATAAGCCTCAGGCAATAAGGTTATTTGATCAAAAACTCAAGCATCTGCCAGGTTATCAGATAAGAATTTTAAAGACACAGTATCCCCAAGGAGGAGAAAAGCAGTTGATTAAAAATATTTTAGGTAGAGAAGTACCAAGGGGAAAACTACCTTTTGATGTGGGCGTGGTGGTACATAATGTGGGGACAGTTTTTGCAATATTTGAGGCAGTTTATCTGAATAAGCCTCTTTATGAAAGAATGGTTACAGTGACAGGTAGTTGCGTGTTTGACCCAAAAAACTTATGGGTGCGGGTTGGTACACCAATAAAAGATCTTATTGAATATTGTGGGTTAAAAGAGAATCCTGCAAAGATTATTATTGGTGGGCCAATGATGGGAATAGCGCAATATACTGATGAGGTGCCAGTAATAAAGACTACCACTGGTGTTATTTTAATGAATGAGCAGGAGTCCAAAATTACCGAAGAGGATTACTGTATCCGTTGTGGAGCTTGCATCAGAAGTTGTCCTGTAGGCCTTATGCCTTGCCTGATAAATCTGGCTTCCCAGAATGAGATGTGGCTACAAGCTAAATACTATGGCGCGCAGGATTGTATTGAGTGCGGTTTGTGCAGCTATGTCTGTCCAGCAGATAGAAATTTGGTCCAGAGTATAAAAAGGGCAAAGTTAGAGGTGTCAAAATGAAAGAGTTATTTAGATACGGTTTTACCCTTGCTTTAATCTGCACAGCTGCTAGTGGGATCCTGGCGACGGTGAATTCTTTAACTCGCTCTAAGATTCTTGCTCAGATGCAGAAAGAAGAGGAGGCAAGTCTGAAAGAGTTGATACCAGCAGCCATAACCTTTGAGCCGGTTAAATCCCAAGATGGTCAGCTTCTATACTACAAAGCATTTGATAAAGAGGTTAAACTTTTGGCATTTGTCTTCAAGGTTTCTGCAAAAGGTTATTCTAGTGTAATTGAGACCCTAGTAGCTATGAAGCCGCAAGGTAGTATTGAGGCTATGAAGGTCATAAACCAGGCTGAAACACCAGGCCT
>JAMWDE010000041.1:0-6826 GCA_023818905.1 Candidatus Omnitrophota bacterium
TACTAACTGCTTTCTCTAGTATATTCTTTAAATAAGATAATAACTTTGCGCCCAATAACAAATCCAGACCTACTACAAGGCCAACCACCGAAGCAAAAATACAAGTTTTCTTTAGAACCGCCGACCACAAAATTTCCTCAAACATCCTGCCCTCCTTTTCTTTGTAATAAAAAACTGCGCTAAACTTCGCTGGTTATCAACACCCTAAGAATATTCTCATTTAATCTGTACGCATTATTTAATTTTGCTATGGCTTCTGGTGGGGCAGTAAAACTTATAAGATAGTATGTCCCTTCTTGATGTTTTTTTATAGGGTATGCCAACTTTCTTTTCTCAGCCCAAATATTTACTTGCAATATCTGGGCATTATTTTTTAGTAATGTATCGTTAATCTGATCCATTAGGCTTTTCTTTTCCTCTCCAGAGAGTTCAGTCTTTACAATAAACATTGCCTCATATCTTCTCATATCCGGGTATCCTTTCGGTTAAAATCATTCATGCATCTTGACACGCCTTCAATAATCCATAAACTACAACATTCTACTGCTTTATCAATTATAGTTTTCAATTTATTTTTTTCTTCCTTATTAAAAGGACTCAGAACATATTCAGTTATATCTATATCACTGTCCTGAAAATTCCTTCCAATACCGATACGTAACCTGCAGAAATCCTGAGTACCCAAAGATTCTATAATTGACTTGAGTCCCTTATGTCCTCCTGAGGAACCCTTTGGTTTTATCCTAATCCTACCGAATTCTAAATCCAAATCATCACAAACTACCAAGAGATCATTTATACTTATCCTGTATCTCTCAAATAAAGCCCTTACTGCCTTCCCTGAAATATTCATAAAGGTGAAAGGAAGGGCAATTAAAACTTCTTTATCTCTTATCTTTCCCTGACCACACAAAGATGATGTGGCAGCATCATTCCTCAAAGGTATCTTATATATCTTGCTTAATCTTTTGGCTACTAAGAAACCTATGTTGTGTCTTGAATCTCTATATTGCCTACCAGGGTTTCCTAGACCTACGATTAATTTCACTTTTAGGGTTACTATCAGTTACCAATATAGATCTTGTAAAGAATCTGTTAGTGGTTAATATTTATACAGAGATATCAAACTATTTCTTCTCCTCTTCCCCTTGAACTTCTTCAGGAGTCTCTTTCTTTTCCTTTATTACTTCGGGTTCTTGAGGCCCAGCCTCAGCAACTTCTGCAACCACCTCTTCTTTAATAGGAGCAGCTACAGATAAAACAATGGCCTCCGGTTCATTTAATACCCTGACGCCGGCAGGAAGATTTATATCTTTTACATGAATCGCATCCCCAATCTTAAGATTTGTGACATCCACTTCTATCTCTTTAGGTATAGCTGTAGGTAAACATTCAACTTCAATCTCCCAAAGTATATGCTCTAATGAACCGCCTTCTTGTTTAACACCTATGGGTTCGCCTTTGGCTACTACAGGAACGTTAATCTTGATTTCTTTGGTCAAAGAGATCTCATTGAAATCTACATGCAGTATATCCCCTTTAACCGGTTCATAATATATCTCTTTAATCAAACAGGAACGCGGTTTCTGTTTTTTATCCTTATCTTCTATAGTAAGATTTATAATGGTATTTTCTAATCTATACTGATGTATTAATCTTATAAATTCATGATGCGATACCTTTATAGGTAAAGATTCCTTACCTGCGCTATACAATACTGCGGGTATATAACCTTTATCTCTTATCTTTTTCACTTTGGACTTACCGAGCTCTTGTCTCAATTGTGCCCCTAAGATAATCTCTTCCATATGTCTTTCCTTGTCCTCATTGCTACACTAATCAAATAGACAACTTACTGATTCTTCATTGTGAATTCTCTTTATTGCCTCCCCCAAAAGTTCTGCTATGGATAATACCTTAATTCGGGGGTGTCTGTTATGGTCTAATAAAGGGATACTATCTGTAATGATCAATTCTTCTAAATTTTTACATTTATCAATCCGCTCTACAGCTGAGCCAGAAAGCACTCCATGACTAACCGCTGCCATAATTCTTTTAGCCCCTGCCTTTTTTAAGGCATCTACTGCCTCTATAAGCGAGCTACCCGTAGCAATTAAATCATCGACAATAACCGCGTTTTTATCTTTTACCTCTCCTAAGATATGCATCACTTCTGTTTTATCAGGAGAATCTCGGCGTTTGTCAATAATCGCTAAAGATGCTGACAGACGCTTAGCATAAGCCCTAGCCATCTTTATACCGCCTACATCCGGAGATACTACTACCATGTCTTTCAGATTTAATCTTAACAAATAACTGACAAATATACCTACGGCATAAAGGTGGTCTACAGGTATATCAAAGAATCCCTGAATTTGACCTGCATGGAGATCCATAGTCAAGATCCTATTTGCGCCTGCAGTAGTAAGAAGATTTGCTACTAATTTGGCAGTGATGGGTACACGTGGCTGGTCCTTCCTATCCTGTCGGGCATAACCAAAATAAGGAATCACTGCAGTGATACGCTGGGTAGAAGCTCTCTTTAAAGCATCGATCATAATTAAAAGTTCCATAAGATTCTCGTTGGGAGGTGGACAGGTAGGCTGTATAACAAATACATCTTTACCTCGTACGTTCTCATTGATTTTAATGCGTATTTCCCCTTCACTAAATCTACTCACCAATGCACTAGAAAGATTAACCTTCAAGTATTCGCATATACCTTTTGCTAACTGGGGGTGTGCGTTTCCAGTAAATATGGCTAACTTATCCATACGTTATCCTACCCTCTTCTTTAACGGTTTAGCTGGGATACCCACCACAATCTGCCCATCAGGGACATTTTTGTTTCTTACTACAACTGCGCCTGCACCGGTCATCGCGCCTTTTCCTATCTTAACAGGAGCAACCAGTATCGTATCTGAACCTATAAATGCCTTATCTTTTATAACGGTAAGATTTTTGTGTCTACCATCGTAGTTAGCTGTAACTACTCCAGCACCAATATTTACGTCTCTACCTATACGGCAGTCTCCTATAAAACCAAAATGTTTTGCCTTGACTCCTGAAGCAAACTGCGAACGGCTTATCTCTAAGAAATTTCCTACCACTACCCCATCTGCTAAATGACTGCCTTTTCTTATCCGAATAAATGGTCCTAAAACACAATGTTTTCCAATTTTAACATCTCTCTCAATAACTGTAAAGGGATAAATTGTAGTCTCCCTGCCTATTTTGACGCCATGGCTTATAAAGGTGAGTTCTGGGGCTAACATAACTACGCCGTTTTTCATAAACTCCTCGTTAATTCTCTGTTGGATAATCTTATTTGCCTTGGCTAACTCTACAGGAGAATTTACACCCAGAGCCTCTTCTGTATTAGAAAGTCTAACGCTATCTATAAGGCCTCCCTTACGATAAATGATACCGATGGTATCCGTAAGATAATACTCTCTCTTACGGTTATCTGGTCTAACCTGTCTTAACGCCCAGTTTAGCCGTTCTTTTTTAAAACATATGATACCGGTATTTATCTCTTTGATACTCTTCTGAAATTCATCAGCATCCTTATCTTCTACTATCCCAGATATCCCTCCATACTCATCTCTGAGGATTCTCCCATAACCTTCTGGGTTATCTAAATTAGCAGTTAGCAGTGTAGCATCCAGGCCATTCCTCTGGTGATAGTCCAACAATCTCCTTATGGTTTTAGAAGTCAAAAGCGGATTATCTGCATAGAGCACAAGAATCGTATCTTTAAAATTCTTAAGCAAAGGTATTGCCCTTTTTACCGCATCTGCCGTACCTAAAAGACGTTTTTGAATTGCTATCTTTATTTTAGGCCTTACAAGGCCCTTTATCTTATGGTACTTGTGCCCCAGCACTACAATTACATCTTTTATCTTTAAATCCTCTACTAGGTCAAATACATATTCCAGCATAGGGCGACCACAGATAGGATGTAAGACCTTAGGAATTTCTGATTTCATCCGTTCTCCTCTACCTGCAGCCAAAATTATGCAAGCCACATTTCTCATAGGGAATTATTTTTATAATTAAGGGTCTGGCCTTCCTGTATCTGCCCGGTGAGGATTCGAACCTCAACAGTCAGACCCAAATTCTGATGTGCTACCGTTACACTACCGGGCAAAGTTAATAATTATAATTTATATCATTGCCCTGATTTCTAATGTAGCGACAGTCTATTGTAAGCCTTCAGAGGAAAATAGTAAGATATGGCAAGGAGCCTTATCCCGTTGAATAATTACGCTGAAATATTCTTTATACCTGTATGTTGCGCGTATGCGTCTAAAACTCTCTTCTGGAGATATTCCCTGAAAGACTGTGTTATAGGGTGGGCGATATCCTTGTGTTCTGATTGGGCAGTATTTATCCCTTCGCCCACAGCTCGCGTTGATACCGGTAGTTGCGCTCCGCATTGATTACAGTACTTGGCCTTTGACTCATTTCTAAAATTACATTTAGGACAAGGATGTTTTACCTTACGCGAAGGCATAGCAATAAACAAGCTATTGCTACCCTGGATTACTTTTATATTTCTTACCACAAAGGCATTATCAAAAGTTACAGTGGCATACGCTTTTAATTTCTTATCGGGTGACTCCTTTGGAAATATTTTCACCTCAGTTATCTCCATAGGCTTACCTCCTTATGCTGCTAGTATCAAATTGTCCGGACCAAAAATATCCTACTATCTTTAAATTCTTGTTTAAGCTGCCTGCTCAGAAATTCGCCCTCCTTTCTTGAAGAAACAATGCCAAACATTGCCGGACCGCTGCCGGACATCAGGACTGATTTCAAGCCTAAGTCTGTGAGTCTGTGTTTGATATAATTCAGTATGGGGTAAAAACTACTGGTTATCTCCTCCAAACAATTAAACAGATATCTAGCTATCAAATCAAGATTCTTCTGTTGTAATGCTAAATATAATAGTTTAACATCATATTTTATTTTTGTCAATCTTTTGAATCTCTTACTATCCCATCGCCTATACACCATTTCTGTAGGTATAACTCTGTTAGGTACTATCAGAATATGCCAAAGCCTTATTCTATCCAACCTTCTCAATGCCTTCAATCTATCGCCTCTTTGAGTTCCTAAAGCAAAAGGTGTATTGTAAATAAAAAATGGGACATCGCTACCTATACTTCTTGCTAAATCTACCAGTTTTTCTTTCTCAAGGCCCAATCTCCAAAGTTGATTAAGGCCCAAAAGGACAGCTGCAGCATTGCTTGAGCCACCGCCTAAACCGCTACCTACAGGGATTCGTTTTGTTATCTTGATGTCTATGCCTCTTTTGACACCAAACCTATCCTGTAATATCTGTGCGCTTTTATAGGCAAGATTTGTGCTATCTTTTGATATCAGCGGACAATTGCAGAAAATCTTTATCTTTTTGTCGGATCGGGGCTTAAGGGATATGGTATCGTAAAGATCAATCCTTTCGAACAGGGTCAGGATATTATGGTAACCATCATCGCGTTTATCTAATATATCTAAATAAAGATTTAATTTGGCGTAAGAATTAAAAACCAACTTAACCCCAAACTAAGCAAGATTGTTTAAGATTACCCTCTCTATATCCTGACTAGTAAGATTGTATTCTCTTAAGAGCTCCTGTGGTTCTCCTGATTGACCAAATCTGTTTCTTATGCCTAAACGCAGAACCTTACAAGGAAAATTTTCAGCTACTACCTCGTCAATACTAGAGGCCAATCCTCCCACTACACTATGCTCCTCGCAGACCAATATAAAACGGTGGATACGAGCCAACCTCAGTATCGTCTCTGTATCCAATGGTCTTACGGTATGTAGATTAACTACGGTTATCTTTACGCCTTTTTTTAAAAGACTCTCTGCCGCAATTAGTGCCTCATTTACCATAATCCCGCAAGCAATAACTGCTACGTCTTTACCTTCCTTTATAACCTGTGCCTTACCAAATACAAACTCACCCTTATTCTCTATGGTAGGCACTTTAGGTCTTCCTAATCTGATATAAAATGGACCAGGTATAGCTAGGCTTGCGATAACTGCATCGCGCGTCTGTGGTCCATCGCAAGGAACTATAACCTTCATATTTGGAATAAGTCTCATTAGGGCAATATCCTCTAAAGCCTGATGGCTTGAACCATCTGGACCTACAGTAATACCGGCATGGGAAGCAACTATCTTTACATTAAAATTATTATAACATATGGTATTCCTTACCTGATCCCAGGCTCTACCAGTAGCAAACATAGCGAATGTAGAGACAAAAACTATCTTAGAACAACTTGCTAAACCCGCTGCAGTAGCCATAAGGTTCTGTTCTGCCACGCCAAAGTTAAAGAACCTATCTGGAAATTCTTTAGCAAAAAGGGTTGTGCGTGTTGAACAGGATAAATCTGCATCCAAAACTACAATGTCTCTATTGCGTTTACCCAATTCTACTAAGGTCTGACCATAGATATCACGTTGATATAACATCTCTGCCATAGTTAATTTAACTCGTTGAAATCTTATTCTAACTCTTTTAGCGCTCTCTCTGCCTCTTCTTTTGTAGGTGCGCGGCCATGAAAATCTACCACATTTTCCATAAAAGACACACCTTTGCCTTTGATGGTGTGAGCAATAATTACAGCAGGTTTATCGGTGGTCTCTTTTGCCTGTTGATAAGCAGAGAGTATCTGTCTCATATTGTGGCCATCTATCTCTATTGTGTGCCAACCAAAGGCCTGCCATTTCGCTATCAAGGGTTCTAAATTCATAATCTCGCACACCTTACCATCTATCTGATATCCATTATAGTCCACAATGGCACACA
>JAMWDE010000041.1:6836-7621 GCA_023818905.1 Candidatus Omnitrophota bacterium
TGGCTGGCAGCCATAGCCGCCTCCCAGATATTGCCTTCTTGAATCTCGCCATCACCTAGAAGCACATAAACCCGGTAATCCTTCTTATCAATCTTACCTGCCAAACTCATACCCAAAGCTACAGAAAGCCCCTGCCCTAAAGAACCAGAGGCTACATCTACTCCAGGCGTTCGCCTATCAGGATGGCCTTGCAATATAGAACCAAACTGTCTTAGAGTCAAGAGTTCTTCTTTTGGGAAATAGCCCGCCTCTGCCAAAACTGCGTACCAAAGAGGACAACAGTGCCCCTTAGACATGTGGAATCTATCTCGGTTGGGCCATTGTGGATCTTTAGGATTATGGCGCAACACCGAAAAGTATAAAGCAGTAATTAAATCAGCTGAGGATAAGCTGCCACCCGGATGACCTGAACCTGCCTTAGCTAACATCTGGATAATCAGACGACGGATCTGCCTTGCCTTTTCTTCTAATTTCTTTATTTGCTCATCGGTATAACTCATGGTTTATCCAAATTTATCAACTTCTCTTTAACCTTAATTTGTTGTGGGTCTAAATTTAATGATCTCTGCCAATTCAATTTTGCATTTTCCTTGTCTCCCATAATAAAATATGTATCACCTAAATGTTCATAGATAACCGGGTCGTCTAAAAAAGAGACGGCCTTTTTCAACTCTCTCAAAGCTTCTTCGTATCTACCTTTTTTAAAATAAAACCATCCTAAGCTATCAATATAAGCACCGTTGTTAGGTTCTATCTCTAAAGCTTTCCTTATCATTGTTTCAGCC
>JAMWDE010000042.1 GCA_023818905.1 Candidatus Omnitrophota bacterium
AGGAACATAATCTCAAAAATATAGATTTAAAGTTACCCCGCAATAAGCTTATTGTTATTACTGGTATTTCTGGTTCAGGCAAGTCTAGTCTTGCCTTTGATACTATCTATGCAGAAGGCCAACGCCGATACGTAGAGAGCCTATCCAGTTATGCCCGACAATTCTTAGAACAACTACAGAAACCAGATGTGGACTATATTTCTGGTCTATCTCCTGCTATTGCCATTGAGCAGAGGACCGCTGGTGGCAATCCCCGTTCTACCGTAGGAACACAGACAGAGATATACGATTACCTAAGGCTTCTTTTTGCACGTGTGGGTGAGGTCACCTGTTATCAATGTGGTCAACCTATAGAGAGGCAGAGCGCACAGGAGATTACTGAAAGGATAATGTCTCTACCCCAAGGTTCTTATATACAGATACTCTCTCCCATAATAAGAGGCAGAAAAGGAGAATATAAGGATATATTCAGTCAGATTCAAAAGGCAGGGTTTGTAAGGGCACGGGTAGATGGCAAGATATACGAACTACCTACGAAGATAAAACTTCATAAGTACAAACTCCACAATATTGAAGTAGTGGTAGATAGGCTTCAGATAAGCCCTTTGGTAAAATCAAGACTCACTGATTCTGTAGAAACAGCACTTAAGGTAGGCAAGGGGGTCGTAGTTGTTTTGTTATCTACACAAGAAAAATATAATAGTAGTGAAAAAAAAGAGCTAATCTTCAGCGAGCATTACGCCTGTCTTAAATGTGGTATCAGTTATCCGGAAGTAGAGCCACGTATGTTTTCTTTTAATTCTCCTTACGGTGCCTGTCCTGATTGTCATGGTTTGGGCACAAAATTGGAGTTTGATATTGACCTGATTATACCTGACAAAAATAAATCCATAAACGAAGGGGCCCTTGAGCCATGGAGGAGGGGAGGCAGGGGTTACATCCTCTACTATCGCTGGCTACTAAGGGAGTTATCCTATCAGATGAATTTTAGCTTGGATACACCCTTTAAGAAACTAGGTAAGGATATCCAAAGAGCAATACTTTTTGGTACAGATGAGATTATAGGAAACAAGCCTTTTGAGGGTCTCATGCCCCATCTGGGAAGATTGTTTAGGGAAACAGAAAGCGATTATTTAAAAGAAGAGATAGCTCGTTTTATGTCTAATTTACCTTGTCCGACCTGTAAAGGTTCCAGATTAAAGAAGGAGAGCTTAGCAGTAAAATTAGGACAAAAGAATATATGGCAGGTTACCCAGATGTCCATAAGAGAGGCATTTGATTTCTTTGAGAAGTTAGAATTAACTGAGAGAAAAAGATTGATTGCTCAACAGGTCTTAAGAGAGATAAAGCGCAGACTTCAATTCTGTATCGATGTGGGATTAGGGTATTTAACCTTGGATAGAAGAAGTTCTACCCTTTCGGGCGGCGAGGCTCAGAGAATACATTTGGCCACACAGGTGGGTTCTGGCTTGGTAGGTGTACTTTATATCTTAGATGAACCAAGCATTGGACTGCATCCACGAGACAATGAAAAGCTAATTTCTACTTTAAAGACATTAAGGGATTTGGGTAATACATTGATTGTAGTAGAACACGACGAGTACACTATTGTTTCTTCTGACTATGTGGTAGATTTAGGTCCAGGTGCTGGCAGGAATGGTGGAAGTGTGGTGTTTGTTGGCACAAAGGAAGAGCTTTTAAAAAGTTCAGATTCTCTTACTGCGCAGTTTTTAAGAAGGGAGATTAAGATAGATATACCAAAAAAGAGGAGGCCCTGGAAAGATAATAAGAGCATAATACTTTTAGGCGCTAAAGAACACAATTTAAAAAATATAGATGTGAGGTTTCCTTTGAGAGTATTTATCTGTATTACTGGGGTATCTGGTTCAGGTAAATCCACTCTGGTTAATGATATACTCTATCGTGCTCTGGCGCAGAAGATTTATGGTTCTAAGATAAAACCTGGTCGTTACGATAAGTTAATAGGAGTTGAACATATAGATAAGGTCATTGTGGTGGACCAGTCTCCCATTGGTAGAACGCCCCGTTCAAATCCTGCTACCTATACTGGCGTGTTTAATTATATCAGGGAGATATTCAGTCAACTTCCTGAGGCACGCATGCGTGGTTATAAACCAGGAAGATTTTCCTTTAACGTCAAAGGTGGCCGTTGTGAGGCCTGTACAGGTGATGGCATCAAAAAGATAGAGATGCACTTCTTACCCGATGTTTATGTGAAGTGTGATGTATGTAAAGGCCGGCGTTTTAACGAGGCCACACTGGAGATAAAATATAAAGGAAAGTCTATTGCCGATGTATTGGAGATGACCGTAGAAGAAGCATTGGGTTTATTTGTAAATATCCCTAAGATTAAAGATATACTTTTGACGCTTTACGATGTAGGATTAGGTTACATTCAGTTGGGGCAATCCGCCACTACCCTATCTGGAGGCGAAGCCCAGAGGGTGAAGCTTTCTGCAGAGTTAGGTAGGCGTTCTAAAGGTAAGACTCTTTACATTTTAGATGAGCCCACTACTGGATTACACTTTGCCGATGTTCAGAAACTGTTATCTGTACTTCAGCGTTTGGTGGATATGGGCAATACCGTTATTGTTATTGAGCACAATTTAGAGGTGGTTAAGTGCGCAGATTACATTATTGATTTAGGACCAGAGGGAGGAGAAAGGGGAGGTTATATTGTGGCTAGTGGTAGTCCTGAAGAGATAGTTAAAGTAGATAATTCTTACACTGCAAAATTTTTAAAAAATGCATTTATTTGAAACATCCTGTATCAATTAATCCCTAAACTACACCACTGCTTGTTTACCTCTAACTTTAGAATGCAAGATAACCCTAAAAACTTAGTGCCAGATAAACTTTAATTCAACTCAAAGGCTGATTCAAGATAAGGCCTTATAGTTTGTTTAACAATAATATAATCTTACAAACGCAGTTAAGTTTAAGGAAATTAAGAAATGTATTGAATAGTAGATAAAGAAGTGTTATAGTATCAAACTTATTAAGATATGAATATAACAAAATTAAATTCTCTATTTCCAAGATTTAGAATAAAAACCTCCCAATTATTATTTATCTTCTGGTTTATTATTATCTGTGGCCTAATATCCGTTAGCGGGTTAGGCGCCCAAGAGGTTTCCAAGGAGCAGGAGTTATTTTTTATGGCGCAAAAGGCATTTGAGGATGGTTTTTACGATGTCTCGCTTGGAATGTTAGACCGATTTCTGAAAAACTACCCTTTATCCAACAGGCTTGCAGAGGTACACCTGCTTATTGGGCAATGTTACTATCAACAGAATAAATTTTTGGATGCCTTAGCAAAGTTTGAATGGCTTCTAAATCAACCCTTCAATACGAATGTTCGAGATGCTATACTTTACTGGATTGCAGAAGTCCATTTTAAAGGAAATAATTTCCGCAGAGCTGCTGAATACTATAAGAAGATCATAGATAATTTCCCCGAATCTAAATATTTATCCAGTGCTTATTACTCATTGGGATGGTGCTTGTTTCAGGAACGCTCTTTCACTGAGGCTATGGATTATTTTAAAACCGTAGAAGAAAGATTTTCAAAAGAGACCTTTAGCCAAGATGCCTCATTTAAGATTATTGAGTGCCTCTACAATCTTAAAAACTACGCGGCGTTAAAAGAAAAAATCGAATCGTATATAAAGAAACCTTTAGATACCTATAAGGCAACTTATCTATATTTTTATCTGGCAGAGGCTGAGTACTATCTAAATAATTTTAGTGAGGCAATCCAGGCTTATAGTAAAGTTATATTAGAGGCAAAAGATGTCAAGGTCCAGTTACTTTCAAAGTTAGGTATGGCTTGGGCACATTTAAAATTGAAACACTACATTGAAGCAGAGAATATACTCAACGAGATCAATTCGGATATGTTAGAGAGAGATAGTCGCAATATTTTATTGTTGGGCAAATCTATAGTTATGCTGGAGACTGGTAGATTTGCTGACGCAGATAGGCTTTACAGTATTTTATTGGATGTCGTTGAGGAACCCGAGGTTATGCTCCAAGCATATTTAGGCAAGGCGGATGCTTTATACAATATGGCTAAATATAAAGAAGCGATAGGTGTTTATAGAGAGGCGTTGGATAAGAGTTTAAATGCATCGGTTACTCAGGATATAATAGATAAATTGCATTATGGTCTTGCTTGGGCTTTCTTAAAAGAGGGAGAATTTAAGGCAGCGATAGAGGAGTTTCAGAAGATTGCCAAACAGACCGAAGATAAGATTGTTAAGATATCCGCGCTCTGCCAGATAGGTGATGCCTATCAGGATGTCGGCGAATTTGATAAGGCAGTCCAGATATACGATAGCATATTGAAAGATTACTCTGATAGCCTATACAGTGATTATGTCCAGTACCAGTTGGGTTTGGTTTTTCTTAAGTCAGCTAACTATGGCGGTGCGATTATGGCATTTCAGAGTTTGATAAAAAATTTCCCTAATTCTAAACTTTTAGATGATGCCACCTATGCCTTGGGATTGAGCTATTTTCAGAAAGAGGATTACAATACAAGTCAACAGATTTTTGCAAGGTTTCAGGAACAGGATAATTATAAGGATAGTCCTTTTAGGTCTCAAGCAATCTATCTTTTAGGAGTTAGTTTATATAACTTGGGTAGATTCTCTGAGGCCATAACAATTTTTAACCATCTTATAAAGAGCTATCCTCAGGATATAGAGTTGATCCAGAAGGCAGAGTATGAGATAGCTGATTGTTATCATCAGATGGGTGATGAAAAAGAGGCATTATCACGTTTTAATATGTTACGCTCAAAATATCCGGATTCTCGGCTTACCCCTGAGGTGATATGGTGGTTAGGAGAATATTATTACAGACGCAATGATTTGGATTTAGCACAGAGGTATTTTAGTTCTCTTATCCAGGATTTTCCTAAAAGTAGTTTGGTACCAGATGCCTACTACGCCTTGGGTTCAATATGTGAAGAGAGGGGTAATTACCAAGAAGCAATACGTAATTTTAATAAAGTAATAGAGCTTGGTAAGTCTGATTTGGCGGGTTTAGCTACCGTGGCTATAGCAGATATAAATGTAGAACAACAGGAGCTCAATTCGGCATTGAAGATGTATCAGGATGCAGTACAGAGATATCCAAATCTTGCCCATCTTATATATCCCAAGATTGCTAATGTTTATTATCTAATGAATGATTACGAGCAAGCAATAGTCTTTTACCAGAAGAGCTTAGATGTGGTTCCCCAAGCAGAGATAAGTCAGATTCAATTTAAGATAGCCCAGATAAAACAAACTCAAGGTAAACTCCAGGAGGCTATTGAGGAGTATTTGAAGGTTACCTATCTTTATCCAGACAAGAATGAATTAGTGGTAAAATCCCTTTTGAGGATAGCCTCAATTTATGAAGACCAAGATAAATTTTCAGAGGCAATTAAGGTGTATCAGAAGGTAGCTTCTATGTCAAAGGAGGAAGCCAAATACGCCCAGGAAAGGATAGATTGGATAAAGAAAAATATAAATATAAAATAAATTCTCTATCTTATAACCAGATAGCTGTAGTTCTGTGCAATATATGCCTGAAGGTAACTATGGGCTTAATCTAAAAGAGGGTTGGTTAAAAATCAAGTCAAACGCACAACTAAAGTCAATCAAAGAGGAGGGTAGGAGATGGATCTATACAAGATGAGTTTGTGGCAGTTATTTTTAGCAGGTGGGCCAGTAATGTGGCCAATACTATTCTGTTCTGTTTTTGCCTTGGCAATCATCCTGGAAAGGTTTTGGTATCTGCGTAGCATAAAGATAGATATTCAGGAATTCTTAGGAAAAATTTTAGATAAGATAAAACGCCATCAGATAAAAGACGCCCTTGGTATCTGCGATGAGACCAAAAATCCTCTATCACGTATTTTAAAAGCAGGTATCTTAAGATACGACCGTCCACGTCCTCAGATTAAGGAAGCAATTGAGGATGCGTCTCTGTATGAGATACCACGCTTAGAAAAGAACCTATCTACCTTGGCCACCATCGCACATATTTCTCCGCTTTTAGGTCTTTTGGGTACAGTTACGGGTATGGTAAGGTGTTTTCAGACTATTCAAGCCAAGGCTACTAGTTTTCATCCTGTTTCTCCGGGCGACCTTGCCGGAGGCATCTGGGAGGCATTACTTACCACTGTAGCAGGATTACTGGTGGCAATACCTACATTTGTGGCTTACAATTACTTAGTCTCGAGGATAAATAATTTTATTCTGGAGATGGAGAAGGCATCTACAGAATTACTTAATTTCTTAACAGAATAGGGGGATTAATAGATGAGATTTAAAAGACATATGGAATTAGAACACGGTCTTAGACAGATAGACATCGCTCCTTTAATAGATATGATATTCCAACTGTTAATATTCTTTATGCTTACCTCAAGTTTTGTCATACAGCCTGGTATAAAGGTAAATCTACCCAAGGCAGTTACTAGTGAGATAATAAAAATTGAAAATATAGAGATAGTTATTTCAGGTGAGAATGTAATTTATCTAAACGGCAAGGTATTAAATACACAGGAGTTAAAAAGTTTTCTTAAACAAGTTTCCAAAGCGGATAAGCCCGTTCTGATTAAAGCAGATAGGCATGCTTCCTTAGGCAGGGTAGTTGAGATTTGGGATATATGTCGTGATTTGGGTATAACCCATATCAATATAGCTACCAATCAAGAATGATCAATGTAATCAAAAATACCCTTTTAATATCATTGGCAGGCCACATAGTTATTTTTAGTATATTCGGTGTATACTTAGGAAGAAAAATCGTAGAAGTAAGATATTCTGATATTGCATTTTTGGGAGACTTTTTATATCCATCTGATTTAAAGCAGACTCAGTTGTGTAACATAAGAGATACAGATACGTTAGTTTTTAAAAAAACTTACACTGTATTTCTGGATAGCATCAGGAAGGAATATCCATTTTTATTTAGTCACTATCTAAAACCACACTCAAATTTAGTTTATCAGAAGGACAAGACTGTTTTGTTGCAGGGAGTATACTCGGACTTGGCCTCCCTCAATAAAAAGGAATCCATAGTAATGTTCTATCCGGTTCTACCCTATAATTTTTTACTTTATTTTAAGGATAGGCAGGTAGCCCATATAGAATTAGCATTTCTTATCCTGTCCAAAAAGAAAAATAATATAGTAGTAAAAAGAAAGGTATCCTCTGGTAATTTGGAAGCGGACCTTTTGAGTATGCGTTATCTTAGTCGGTATCTTTCTATTCAACAGAAGAACTTTCCCCAAGATATATGGCAGTCAGTGAGGATAGACCTTTCTGCAAAAAAATGATTAATATAGATTTTTCTTTAGCAATATCTGGATATATCTTAATCACCTTATTGATTGTATTCCTGCCCTGGTTTTTTAGTCCTAAAAATAAAGACAGAGAGCTATCTTTGGACCCGCATTTTATCTGGCATTGTTCTATATGTACGTATACCTATATCAATACCAAACAAGACAACATCTCAGTTTGTCCACGTTGCGGTAGTTACAATAAAAGATGATTTAATAAATATATTGACATATCTGA
>JAMWDE010000043.1 GCA_023818905.1 Candidatus Omnitrophota bacterium
TTAGCCAGACAAAAAGAATTAGAACGCCAGAGATTAGCCCAAGAACGCGCTGCCAAAGAAGCAGCTCTCAAAGCCCGTCAACAAGAATTAGCCAGACAAAAAGAATTAGAACGTCAGAGATTAGCCCAAGAACGCGCTGCCAAACCCCAGAGACAGGTAGCCAACAAGGTTCAATCTAAAAAGGATGAGTTACTCCAAGTTAAAAAAGCAGAGCATGATTTAACTGCACAGACTCAAAGAGAGACCTTAAAGACTTCTGACTCAAAGGCTATCCAGAAGGATGAGGCAAAATACATTTCCCTTCAGGAACAGGCGCTTAAGGAGGCGAGGTTAAAAAAGCAAAAGGAGGACCAAGAAAAGATAGAAAAGATTGAACATCTCTGGCAACAGGCGCGCAGGCTTTATCGCCACGGTATGTATGAAGAGGCAATAAAGTATTTTCAGATGGTTATAGAATTAGAAGGCAACCCGCGCATAAAATATACACCCTATGCTAAAGAGTATATTGAGAAGGCGCAACAAAAGATATCCGAGAAGAAAGAATTAGCACTCTCTAAAGAACTTGACCGTGTGGAAAAAGATATGCTTAGAGAGGTAGTAAAACAGCAGGTGCCTCCTTATGTAGAACCTCCTACTAAGATTGAAACAGCTGAACCCTTACCTCTTATAGAGCCACCTCTTATAAGAAAGAAACTCAAAAAGAAGGTTACTCTGGATTTTGATAAAGTAGATTTAAAATCTGCTATGCTTTTCCTTTCCCAGGAATCCGGAGTTAATTTTGTTGCCTCACAGAGAGTCTTGGATATGGCACCAAAGGTGAGCGCGCGTTTTGAAGACGCCTCTGTAGATGAGACTATAAAATACATTACCAAAAGTTTAGGATTAATCTACAGGATTGATAAGGAGATTGTTTGGATTGCTCACCCTGAAGAGATTTCTGCAGAGCCTTTGGAGACCAGGGTGTATTACCTTAGTAAAGGTGGAGGTTTATTTACAGAGTTTAGCCCTATCTCTACCACTACCTCAGAGACCGGCTTAGGAGGTAGCTCAGCCCAGATCAATAAGATATTCACCATTGAGGACACGTTAAGAGAAGTTATTCCTTGGCCACAGGATGCAAAACTCACCTATGATAAACGCCTAAATGCCTTGATTGTAAGGAATACACCTCAAAATCTCCAAATGTTAGAGGATATACTTTACAATTTAGATATCACTCCTTACCAGGTCCTGATTGAGGCGCGTTTCTTAGAGGTGGATGTGACCGATACTAAAGAGTTAGGGTTAGAATGGAAGTTTGCAGGAGAGGATTTTTCCGTAAAAAGAAAAGGAGGTTCTTTTAAACACGGGATAGCCCAGGATTCTGGTGTGGATTTCAGCGATTTTAGTCGTCTGAGTGAGGGATTGAATCTTACTTATAAAGGTGTGCTTACCGCTCCTCAATTTCAAACCGTGCTTCATGCCTTATTGGAGACCAAAAAAATAAAGACCCTTTCCTCTCCACGTATAACCACTCTTAATAATCAGATGGCAACCATCAAGGTGGTAGATGAATGGATTTATCCTACCCGTTACGAATACGAGGTGGTTCAGGTAGACTTAAATGGCGATACAGATTTTAGTGACCCTGGTGAGACCACTTATAAAAATGTTCCTAAGGATTTTTTAAGGAGGGATGTGGGGATCCTGCTTAAGGTTATTCCAGCAGTAGGTGCGGATAAAAAGACTATTTATCTTTCTTTGATTCCTGAGGTAAGCGAAGCTACTGCTGATGTCTTTGAGTATTCCGGAGATGTTTCACTTCCTAAATTTACCTCGCGCAATCTTTCTACTACAGTGGTGGTATCAAGTGGCGATACTGTGGTCCTGGGAGGCTTAATTAAAGAGAGTCGCACCAAGACAGCCACCAAGGTTCCAGTTTTAGGTGATGTGCCTCTATTGGGAGCGTTTTTCAGAAAGAATGCAGATTCTATAGAAAGGAAGAATCTTCTGATTTTTGTTACAGCTAAGGTCTTATCTCCTTCAGGCGAAGAGGTAGTGGTAGCACAGAAATAAGGTTACACATAAACATAAATTGATATTGTAATCTTAAGAAAATCTATGTAACAATTTATTTTCTAATGCAGTCAAATATTGAGCAGAGTCTAATAGAAGAAAAGATTATTTCCTCAGAACAACTGCAGATGTTGAAATTGGAACAACAGCGCAGTTCTGTCTCTTTGGTTAAGGCTATACGCCGACTCAAGCTTATTTCAGAGGATGCCCTTATTGATTTTCTCTCCAAGAAACTCCACTTAGATAAGTTTAGTCTAGTAGGTTTTTCTCCTTCTTCAGATTTACTGGCATTACTTCCAGCTGAGTTTATTTGTAAAGAAAAGATTATTCCGCTCTTTAAGAAAGATGATGAGCTGGCAGTAGGGGTATTAGACCCGCTGGATGTTTCTCTGTTAGAGGAATTGCGCTTTCGCACCGGGTTTTTTATAAAACCATATTTAGTAAAAGAAGATGAACTCAATAATTTCTTGATGCAAAATTTTGAAAGGAGGTCTCAAGCAGATGTACCTTCAGCTTCTATCCTAGAAGAGGAGCTAAGAGAGCAGGTGTTTAAGCCTTCGGTAATAGAGGCGGTTAATCTCTTGTTGGTGCAGGCAGCTAAGGTAGGTGCCTCTGATATACATCTGGAGCCACACGAAGGTAGGATAAGCTTGCGTCTAAGGATAGATGGGGTACTTAAAGAGATAAGTCCACCCGATCCCGGTATCTACAATGCCTTTATATCGCGCATCAAGATTATGTCTAATCTGGATATTGCAGAGAAACGCATACCCCAGGATGGAAGATTTAAGGTAGAATTAGAAGAGGGCCCGTTGGATGTGCGTGTTTCTGTAATGCCCACTATTCAGGGAGAAAGTGTGGTATTGAGGCTATTAAGACAACGCCGAAAGCTAATGACTTTACAAGAATTAGGTATGTCAAAGGAACATTTAGATATTTACCTAAGACTAATTCAACGTCCTTCAGGCATTATTTTGGTAACCGGTCCTACAGGCTCAGGAAAGACTACTACTCTTTATGCCTCTTTATCCATATTAAAGAGCGTAGAGAAGAATATCATTACTATTGAGGATCCGGTAGAATACCAACTGGATTTCTGTCGGCAGATTCAGGTTAATCCCAAGGTGAATCTGACCTTTGCTACAGGCTTGCGTTCCATATTAAGGCATGACCCGGATATTATTATGGTAGGCGAAATTAGAGACTTAGAGACTGCTACCATTGCTATACAAGCAGCGCTTACTGGGCATCTGGTCTTTTCTACCTTACATACCAATGATGCAGTTTCTGCTATTACCCGATTAGTGGATATGGGCATTGAGCCATTCCTGATCGCCTCTTGTCTAAATGGAGTGGTAGCGCAGAGGTTGATAAGGATCCTTTGTCCTAAATGCAAAAAGAGGCAGAAGGGCATTTTTAAGAACTTGCCCTTTCCAGATAAAGAATTAGAGTTCTATGAGGCAGTGGGTTGTCAGGATTGTCTCAATACTGGATTTTCAGGAAGGGTAGGAATATTTGAGATTATGGAGATGTCTCCTCAGATTGGTCGTTTGACTGTGGAGAAGGTTAGCTCAGAAGAGATTGCTCGTTTTTGTCGCAGCCAAGGTATGAAATTTCTCTCTGACGATGGCTGGCAGAAGGTTTTGGCAGGTATCAGTTCACCACAGGAATTGATGCGGATTTTGGGAGCAGGTTGATTAAATTGCAAATCAAATTTTTAACACTCGGCTTACCTTGAGTTATGAAGAATACAAAAGAAAGTTGCGCTATCCTAATATTCTTATGTTTTCTTGTCTACGCAAATTCTCTTAACGGCGAGTTTGTATCCGATGATATTGAGGCAATAGTAAAGAATCCCGCCATTGCGCAACCCAGACATTATCTATTTAATCCTCCAATGCTTTTAAGTTCTTTCTGTTATTTGATAGGCAGATTAAATCCTTTTGCCTATCATCTTATCAATGTTATCTTACACGCTATTACCTCTTTGCTTGCTTTTGTTTTTTTGAGACAATTATTCCAGACTGAGACTGCTTTCTGGGGCGCGGCGATATTTGCAGTGCATCCGATACACGCAGAGGCAGTAAGCTGGATTTCAGGAAGAGGGCATCTATTTTTCGGATTTTCTGTGTTTCTGCTTTATATTGTATACCAGTATTCAAAGAAAAATCATCTTTACTATATCGTTTCTGTTTTAGGGTTTTTTTACATTGCTTATAAGAATTTGTCATTAAACATATTCTTCCCATTTCTGTTGGTGCTTTCTGATGTTTTATTTGGGCAATGGCGCAATAATTGGAAGCGCTGGGTTCCGTTCTTTGCGATTTTAGTCTTGGTAATTATTATGGGTAGAGTGGCGGTTGTAGAAAGGGTCAATCAGGTGGCAAAAGAGATTGGTTTGGGAGGTGATGTATGGAGAGATATCTCTCAGTGGACCAACCCCATTTACAATATGACCTTTTCTTTCTTTGAGCACTTAAAACTAATAGCCTGGCCGGATAAGCTTACCTTATACCATGAACCACCGGTGATTACTCGTGTGGCTTTAAATTGGGAGATGTTTTTTTTAGGTATGATATTTATTTCTGCGCTCGTTGCCTTTTTCTTAAAAAAGGCAAAGGAATTGATCTTTGCCCTGGGTATTTATTTGATATTTTTAAGTCCTACCTATAGTCCGATTATGGTGAGTTGGTTGGTGGCAGAGAGATATGCATATTTTCCCTCCATTGCTTTTAGTATTTTGCTTTGTTTTTTGTATGAAAGATATGTCAAGCCAAAGATATATCCCCAGACCGTGAAGTTAACTACCAGAGATTTGGAAGCTTATAAAATAATGCAGAAAAGGCGAAAAATAGCATCTATTATGTTGACAGCTTTGTTAGCGATGTATTCTGTGCGCACTGTAATCAGAAATGAGGATTGGAAGACACCTCGAAGATTATGGGGTTCTACTGCAGAGGTCTCTTTTAATAGTCCTCGCGCGCACAATAATATGGGTGATGTTTATGCCAAAGAGGGGAATATGCAGGGTGCTATAAATGAATTCAAAAAAGCCATAGAATTAAAACCTGATTATGCTGATGCGTATCATAATCTGGCAAACATCTATCAATATATAGGTAATCTGAAAGAAGCTATAGAGAATTACAGGCAGGCGATTGCGCTTAATCCTGGGCTTTTTGAATCACACTATAATTTAGGAGTAATTTATTTAAATACTAACAATCCAAAAGATTTAGACTTAGCAATAGGGCATTTCCAGAGAGCCTTGGAGATAAGGCCCTCGGATTCCCAGACGCTCAATGCTTTATTTATTGCTCTGACAAAGAGAAGCAAAAGCGGAGACAGTTCTCCACCTATGTAACTATTTGCCTAACAATCGGTTAGAGGCTCGTTATTTAGGGAATTCAATTATTGGATATTTTATGGATAAGATGTATTTAAAAAATCAGACAAGATTGATTTGGAGATTGAAAAGAACCGTCCCTGTCGGTCTTACATTAGTGGAAGCATTGATTGCCTTGGCTATATTTAGTGTGGTTATAGGTTTGGTCCTTATTGTGGTTACAGGCCTATTTCGTTCTACGCGTCAGATACAAACCTTAGTACAGAAAACCCAGAGGCAGCGTTTGTGCCTTTGGCGGTTAAGCAGAGAGATTGCCTCTATCATACCTGTACATCTACAAGAGAGTTTTAGAGCCCAAGAAAAAGAGTTTTTTTTTGTCTTTGCGCGTGAGGATAAGTTAGCAGAATCACGTTATGTTTATAATCCTTCTGGCCACAAGTTGGAGCGTTACTTTCAGGAACCGACTGATTTTGATTGGGCTACCTCTGGCATAAAGGAAGATTGTTTAGACGGCTTAGTTGATTTTAAGTTTAGTTATAGCGATGGCAATGAATGGTATTCAGAATGGCCACAGACCCAAAAGCAGCTTCCCTGCGCCATAAAGATAGCTTTTAGTTTTGTAGGAGAAAATAGAGAACGAGAAATTATAGTGAATGTTCCGGTCAGTCCAGGTCGGCTCTTAAAATATGAAAAAAATATTAATAGTAATTTTTATAACCTTGCTTATAGTTGAGCTGGCTTATACCTTAGAGATTTCTAGTACCAACTTTATTGTTGACCTTCCTACTTTTCTTAACGGAGGCGGATTAGCTAACTCCAGTAACTATAACACCAATATTAACGTTATAGGTGGACTCTTCGCTTATCTTCAGTGGCTATCAAGTTATAATTTTATATTTCTGCCGGGACAGCCACACCTTATTACCGTGGTTATGCCGTCTCCGCCCCAACAGCCAGTTAAGGTGCTCTCAGATCTGATGGCTACCACAGAGGTCTTTGGCCAGGTTATTCCTGAGAAGACCTGGCAGAGAGATAATGACCCTTATTTTTACTGGCAGACAAGGATAGAGATTCCGGATTTCTTGATTGGCTGTTCAGTATCTCTGGACAACCTACCAGATGAAACAGTTGATACTACCTTTTCTTATTATCAAATTTTAGAGGATAGCATTCCTTCAGGTAAGCATATATTCTATGTCTTGCCTTCCACCACACTTAAAGGTTGGGATTGGTTCAGTTTGCTTCAGTTTGAAATATGGGTAGATACGGATATGCCACAGGTAAATCAATTGAAACCTTCACCCGGAGAATTTACCTCAAACAATCTTATTCCTGTTAGTTGTTTTGTTTATGATAAAGATTCAGGCTTAGATATAGCATCAACTGCTTTGAGTATAGACGGTCGCACAGTATTTTATAATTATAATTCAGCTACCCACACCCTAAGTTATACGCCAGAGGCGCCTTTTAGAGACGGCAAAAACACAATTCTATTAAAGGTCTATGATATGGTAGGTAACTATGTGGTCAAAGGCTGGGATTTTATTGTGGATACTCAGCCTCCCTCGGGAAGTGTTCTGATTAATGCTGGAGATGATTTAACCCATTCTGCCTATGTTAACTTGCATATCCAAGCAGAGGACGCTGTATCCGGAGTTAAAAGTATTTTTATTTCTAATGATGGCATCTTTGATACAGAATTGGCTAATCCCTATTCTTTTGCACCGGTGATTTATCATTGGTTGGTTTCCAGCCCTAATACCGATGGTTTAAAGACCGTCTATATAAAATTCCAGGATGCCGCAGGTAATATTTCAGCCACATTTAGTGACCAGATTAATCTTAAACTTCTCACTCCTGACACCTACATCATCTGGGGTCCTTCCGGTATTACTGAGAAAACTGAAGCGGAATTCAGGTACGAGGCAAGCAAGCCAGGTTGTAGTTTCAGTTATAAATTGCATAATCTTGGCT
>JAMWDE010000044.1 GCA_023818905.1 Candidatus Omnitrophota bacterium
TCTTCCAGAAACACAACCTCTCTGGTGTAATCCAAAACAGCAGGTATGTCTGAAGCAAGGAAGTAGGCATCCTTAGCTGCTCCGATTATAAGAGGACTGCCCATCCGCGCACCCACAAGTTTAGTGGGCTCTTTCCGTGAGATAACACCAATAGCAAAGGAACCCTGTAATCTTAAAACCGCCCTGCGGATAGCCTCTTCTAAGGAAGTATCTTTTTGATAAAACTTCTCAATAAGATGTACGATAACCTCTGTATCGGTCTGACTCATAAACTTATGTCCTTCCTTCAATAATTCCTCTTTAAGCTGGCTGTAATTTTCAATTATCCCGTTATGCACTAAGACAATGTCTTCTTTACAATCAAAGTGGGGATGTGCGTTAATCTGGTTGGGAGCACCGTGAGTAGCCCATCGACAATGACTAATACCCAAGTTGCCATCCAGGGGTTTGCTGTTGAGCAAGTTTTCTAAATCCCTTACCTTACCCGGAAGCTTCCTGATAGAGATAGCCTTCTTTTGTTCTAAATAGGTGGCCATACCACAGGAATCGTAGCCCCTATACTCTAGGCGCTTAAGCCCATTTAGAAGTATAGGCTGTGCTTTCTCTTTTCCAATATATCCGATTATCCCGCACATACAGTTATCTTAAACGAAAGATTATGCCTAAGGCATCCTCAACCAAGATCTCAAAACGGCTGTCAGATTTGACCTGTTGGATGAAGCCTGAAAAATAATTTTTACCTGCATAACCATAACGCACACCAAAGACCTTCTTTAAGAGAGTATAAGGCTCAGCGTTATTCCCAAAGGCAATCTGTCTATACATATTGTATATTGCCGGACTCCAATAGTACATGTAAATAGGATCTAAAGTAACCATATAATCGTCCTGCGGATTAAGCCCAATAAAATACTGCGAATCAGACCAGTTTGTGTGAAAGATAACCTCTCCTGGAGGTATGTGCTCTGACATCCACTTACCTATCCTCTCATAGTGTTGGTTGTATATCAGCTCTGACTGAAGCCTCTGGCGTAGGTCTTTGTAGGTATGTATTCCTATTGGTAAAAATACTGCCGCCATCACCAAGACAATTAAACTAATGAATAATGGATTATTCTTAAGATTTGTGGGCAATACTTGAACCTGCCACCAATCTGAAATGTAACTTGCCCAGGCTATCAAAATCAATGGATAGGCATGGATCAGATAGCGTTGGGAAAAGAAAGAAAAGATAAAAAAGAACCCTGCTATACAAAACCAGATTTTGGTAGCTATGCTTATCTGTCTGGCTCGACTTAATCCCATTGCCAAAAGTAGAATTACTGCCAAAAGGATAAAGGGATAACCTAACACAAGATCTCGCGTGTTAAGAGGGAAAAATTCCGCTCCTAACTCCAAACCCCATTTAAGGGCAAATATGGGCACCTGTATTCCGTTCAAATAAAAAACCAAAAAATTATTGGGAAAATGAGGGTGGGTCAAAAAAGCCAACAAAACACCTATTCCTGTCGCCACCAGTGACCGCCACCAGAATACCTTCTCATTGATAAAACGTACTAACTCCGCCATCAAGACAAAGAGCAAAAGATAGGGGCTAGAAACATGACTTAAGCCATAAAGTACGCTTATGGCAAAGAGATAATAAGCCCTTTTTTGAATAAGAGAATGCACAAACACCAAAGTAAGTCCGATAATCAAAACCATATTTCTGGGTTGCGACAACGCCTGTAAAAAAGGCGCAGAACCCAAGAATGCCAAAAGGAATAAAGGGATGATTGCCTTTATCTTGCAATAACGCTTTAAGACAATCCAGAATAGCATATACAATGCCGAGGCGCATATTGCTGCAGAGAGTTTTGCTGCCCAGAATATATTGGGCGAAAAACTAAAAGGGACTAACAATACGTGGTAGAGAAAATCTTTGTCTGCGAAGTTTGTAGCAAAGATGGAAAAGCGCGCCCAGCGGAAGTTGTAGTATGGGCCGTACTGTCTTAAAAATTTCGCCATACGTATATGCAGGTAGCCGTCTGCGCTAAAAAGTGTGGGAAGGGCAAACTGAACAGAAAAGATGATAGCAATTCCTATCAAAATAATAAAAATCAGAATAATCTTATCCCGCATAAAAATAAACGTCCCCAACCGGATTTGAACCGGTGTCGAGAGCTTGAAAAGCTCTTGTCCTAAACCAGACTAGACGATGGGGACTAAATCAATCCTCTTCTACCACTACTGAGGCAACAGAAGAAACTCTATCTTTATCTTCCAATTTTATCAACCGCACGCCCTGAGCAGAACGACCAGTTGCGCGTATATCCTTTACTGGACAGCGCAAAAACATACCGTTTTGCGTAATCACCATCAGCTCATCTTTATCAGAAACTACCTTTAGTTTGACTGCCGGGCCATTCTTGGCAGTGACCTTGACATTGATAATGCCTTTACCACCCCTGCGCTGTAGACGATACTGATTCACCGGCGTGCGTTTGGCAAAGCCCAGGTCCGTGACAGTCAAAACTGTGGCATCTTTCTGGGGAACCTCCATAGCAATGACCTCGTCCTTTTTGACCAGAGAAATCGCCCGCACGCCTTTAGCGGTCCTGCCCATCTGGCGCACCTGAGCTTCAGGAAATCTAATTGCCTTACCCAACCGAGTCGCAATCAAAAGTTCCTGTTTATTATCAGTAAGCTTAACATCAATCAGCTCATCTGCTTCCTCTAAGGTTATGCCAATTATACCACCTTTGCGCGGATTACTGAACTCTTCCAAACAGGTCTTCTTAATCAAGCCAAATTTGGTTACCATCACCAGGAATTTGTCTTGACTAAACTCCTTAACTGGTATGGTGGCACTGATATTTTCATTCGGAGCTAACTGCAAGAGGTTAACGATTGCCCTGCCTTTGGCTATACGGCTTGCTTGAGGTATCTCATACACCTTAAGCCAATGTACCCTGCCCTTATCCGTAAATATCAAAAGATAATCTTTGGTAGAAGCCACAAAGAGATGTTCTATAAAATCCTCCTCCTTGACCTCTGCTCCAGTAACCCCTTTGCCTCCGCGCTTCTGCCGACGGTAAGCACCGATGGGCAATCTTTTTATATAGCCAGCATGACTAATCGTAATTACCACATCCTCCTCAGCAATCAGATCCTCTATCTCTATCTCCTCTGCCTCTGCCACAATCTCGGTTAAGCGCTCATCGCCGTAGCTCTTCTTCAGTTCTAACAACTCTTCTTTAATAATGGTTTCCATCCTCTTTTCTGAGGCAAGGATAGATTGATACAACTCTATCTTTTTAATCAATTCTAAATACTCTGCATCTATCTTTTCGCGCTCAAGCGCAGTAAGCCTCTGCAGCTGCATCTCCAGGATCGCCTGGGCCTGTGCATCAGTTAAGTCGTAATTCTTCATTAAGGCCTCTTTAGCTGTGGAGACGCTCTTACTGGTCTTGATTAGTTTGATAATCTGGTCTAGATATTTAAGCGCTATTTTTAATCCCTCTAAGATGTGTGCCCTCTGTTTGGCTTTTTCCAAGTCAAATATTGTGCGCCGACGGATGACCTCTTTGCGGAAGAGAATGTACTGACTGATCAGCTGTTTTAAATCCAAGAGTCTTGGCCGGCCATCTACCAGGGCGAGATTGATAATCCCAAAGGTAATCTCAAGCTGGGTATGCTTATAGAGTTGGTTTAGAACGATCTGTGGCTCAGAATCTCGTTTAAGTTCAATTACCAATCTTAAACCTTCCTTGTCAGATTCGTCCCGAATATCTGATATCCCCTCAATCTTTTTGGCTTCTACTAAACTGGCAATGGATTCAATAATTGCGGATTTGCTCGTCTGATAAGGTATCTCAGTAACTACAATACAGTCTCTGCCTTGTTTCTGGCGTTCGATAGAGGCCCTGGCACGCAAGATAATCTTACCCTTGCCAGTGGAGTAGGCCTCTTTTATCCCCTCTCTACCACAGATTAATCCTCCGGTAGGAAAATCCGGACCCTTAATATAACGCAAAATATCCTTTATCTCTGCCTCAGGGTGCTCTAAAAGATAAATAATCCCATCTATTACCTCGCTTAAGTTGTGGGGTGGCATATTAGTGGCCATACCCACAGCAATCCCTGAAGAGCCATTTACCAAAAGATTGGGCAGAAGCGCGGGTAATACCATTGGTTCAATTAAGGAGGCATCAAAATTGGGCATAAAGTTAACCGTGTTTTTCTCAATATCTTTTAACATCTCATCCGCAATAGATGTTAACCTTGCCTCTACGTATCTCATTGCAGCTGGAGAATCTCCGTCTATGCTACCCACATTACCTTGGCCTTCTACTAAGGGATAACGCAGGGAAAAATCCTGGGCCATTCTAATTAGCGCATCATAAACTGCTAAGTCTCCATGAGGATGGTATTTGCCTAAACATTCGCCCACAATACGCGCTGCCTTCTTAAAAGGCTTGTTGTGCTCTAAGCCCAATTCCTTCATTGCATAAAGGATCCGGCGATGCACTGGCTTAAGTCCATCCCGAACATCAGGCAAGGCCCTGCCTACAATTACGCTCATAGCGTAATTCAAATAAGAATCTCGGATCTCCTCTTCTATGTATCTGGAGACAATTTTTTCATTCAAGGTATACATATGTATTATGAAGTTTAAAGTGCAAAATTAAAAATTTTTCTATATGTCCAAATTCTTTACCTGGTGTGCATAATCCTCAATGAATTGTCGGCGCGGTTCAACCTCATCACCCATAAGTACTGTAAACATCCTATCTGCCTCTACTGCATCCTCTAAGGTAACCTTTAAAAGCGTGCGTCTCTGAGGGTCCATAGTAGTCTCCCAAAGCTGCTGGGGGTTCATCTCGCCTAAACCTTTGTAGCGCTGAATCGTCATCCCCTTCTGACTCTGGGACTTCACAAAATCCAAAACCTCTTTTAGAGAAAAGAAATCAAAATGTTGTTTTTCTGCGTTTATTCTATAGAGTGGCTTTTGTGTCTTCTTGGCTTGGGCTTGAAACTTATCCTTCTCAGAAATAGAAAAGAGATTTTCTGCATCCAGGTCTAACTTTTCCAATTTAACCAGTAACTTTTCTATCTCCGTAGCTTCAAATATCTCTACAATATCCGTTTTCTCATCAATAACCTTTTCATTTCCGGTTAGTTTAGAAAACTCCTGCTCATTATATACAAAATGGTCTTTATTCTCCACTTTTACCCTATAAATGGGTAATTTTTTGGTCTTTTGATTTCTAAAACTCAAATATTCTTTAAAATTTACTCCCCTTTTTTCCAAAAGGATTCCTAATTTTTCCAATTCCGATATATAATAAAGTATATCCTTAAACTGATTATCTGTGTATTTTTGTTTGGTCTTTAGATTAACTAATTCCAATCCCTCCCTACCCAATTCTAAAAGCAAGGCATTCATCTCTTCTTCGGTCTGGATATACTCTTCTCTTTGTCCCCGCTTTATCTTAAACAGAGGCGCCTGGGCAATATAAACATAACCTTCCTCAATCAATTTTGGTAATTGTCTATAAAGCATGGTTAAAAGTAATGTTCTGATATGGCTTCCATCCACATCACTATCTGCCATGAGGATTACCTTATGATAGCGTAATTTGCTAATATCGAAATCTTCACCTACCCCTGTTCCTAAAGCAGTGATGATGGTGCGAATTTCTTCATTGCTTAAAATCTTATCTAAACGTGCCTTCTCTACATTCAGAATTTTGCCCTTGATAGGCAGGATTGCCTGGAAGTGTCTATCTCTACCTTGACGAGCACTTCCTCCTGCTGAATCTCCCTCCACAATAAACAGCTCGCATAATGCTGGGTCCTGCTCTGAACAATCTGCTAATTTACCAGGAAGCCCTGCTCCTTCTAGGGCGCCTTTTCTACGGGTTAGCTCCCGTGCCTTGCGAGCTGCTTCGCGTGCTCGAGCAGCCAATATGACCTTATCTACTATCTTATTAGCTATGGAGGGGTTCTCCTCAAAATATGCACTCAAGGCATCTAAACTTACAGAGGCAACCAAGCCTTCAATTTCAGAGTTACCTAATTTGGTCTTGGTTTGGCCCTCAAATTGTGGATTAGGTAGCTTAACACTGATTACTGCAGTTAGACCCTCCCTTACATCCTCACCAGCAATATCTATCTCGCCGTTCTTGAGTAAGTTCTTCTGCTTGGCATACTGATTTATAGCACGAGTTAAGGCAGATTTAAATCCTGAAAGGTGTGTGCCTCCTTCTATGGTATTGATATTATTTGCAAAGGAGAAGATGGTCTCAGCATAACCATCGTTATACTGCAAGGCTACCTCCAGGATTACACTCTCCTGGGTCTTCTCAAAATAAATTACCTTGCTGTGTAGGGGATTTTTGTTTTTATTGAGGTACTCCACAAAGGAAACTATCCCGCCTTCAAACTCAAAAACAGCTTCTTTGTCTGTACGTTCATCCACAAGTTTTATCTTTAAACCTCTGTTTAGAAACGCCAGTTCTCTCAGTCGCTGTGCCAGTATGTCATAAGAGAACTCTATTTTACTAAAGATACTGCGGTCAGGCTTAAAAGTTACTTTGGTCCCAGAGGTATTGCTTTTACCAATTACAGTTAGTTTAGAAACGGTCTTACCGCGTTCATAACGTTGATGATAAACCTTGCCATCGCGTCTAACCTCTACGTCCAGGCGTTCTGACAAGGCATTAACTACGCTTACGCCTACACCATGCAGACCTCCTGCTACCTTGTAAACCCGGTGGTCAAACTTACCACCAGCGTGTAAGGTGGTCAAAACCACCTCTACTGCAGGTTTCTTTTCTGTCTTGTGCATATCAACAGGTATGCCCCTACCATTATCTGCTACACTCACGCTGTTATCAGGGTGGATAATCACTGTAATACTGTTGCAGTAACCTGCCAAGGCCTCATCTACGCTATTGTCTACTACCTCATAGACTAAATGGTGGAGTCCGCGTACAGATGTATCACCGATATACATTGCAGGTCTGCGGCGTACAGCCTCTATACCTTCTAACACCTGAATGGTAGTAGCATCGTAGGTTTTGTCTTTAGGAGACTCGATAGTTACCTGTGTTGCTGGTTTAGTCTTTGTTTTAGGTTGACTCTTGGATTTTCTCATAGATCGATCAGTCGATTTTTAAAGAAAAATAGATATCTTTCATTGTGGGTAATTGCTTACGTAATCGCTTTAAAAATACCTCTTTTTTTAAATTCAATTGGTATAACCAGACA
>JAMWDE010000045.1 GCA_023818905.1 Candidatus Omnitrophota bacterium
AAAAACATATTGCTATATTGATTCTGGAAATGCAAGATTAATAACAGTATAGCGGTGTAACAGTCTGCAATGAATACAGTCGTAGTTGGTGCCCAGTGGGGAGATGAAGGGAAAGGTAAGATAATAGATATCTTATCTAAAGATGCAGATTATATAGTGCGTTACCAGGGTGGTAGTAACGCTGGTCACACAGTAGTGGTGGATGGTAAGGAATATATCTTTCATCTTATACCATCGGGTATTCTGCATAAAGGTAAGGTCTGTTGTATCGGTAACGGCGTAGTGATAGATCCCTCCACACTTATAAGGGAGATTCAAGATTTGGATATGGCAGGCATAAGGATAAACGGTCGTCTAAAGATATCCTATCTTGCCCATGTTATTTTACCCTACCATAAGATTTTAGACCAATTGAGAGAAAGCAAAAGGGTCCATAAGATAGGCACTACCGGCAGAGGTATCGGGCCTTGTTATTCTGATAAGGTGAATCGGTGTGGTATAAGGATGGTAGATTTACTTAATCCCAGTGTATTCAGAGAAAAATTAAGAGATAATCTAAAGGAAAAGAACGAAGTCTTTAGAAAGGTCTACAATCATTCAGGATTTAGTTTTGATAAGATTTATAAAGAATATATAAACTATGGTAAGATACTCTCAGATTATATCTGCGATGTGACTTTGATTCTAAACAAGGCAGTCTGTTGTAATAAGGATATCCTCTTTGAGGGAGCGCAGGGTACTTTTTTAGATATAGATTTTGGGACCTATCCATTTGTTACTTCCTCTTCTGCAGTTGCTGCAGGCGCCTGTATTGGCACAGGGGTCTCGCCTTTAAGGATAGATAAAATTGTAGGTGTAGCTAAGGCTTACACTACCAGGGTAGGAGAGGGACCATTTCCTACGGAGTTTCCTGCGGAATTTCAGAATCTCATTCGCACCAAAGGAAATGAATTTGGGTCTACCACAGGCAGACCACGTAGATGCGGTTGGTTTGATAGCGTAATGGTTAGACAGGCCATCTTGATAAATGGAATATCAGAACTAGCGATAACCAAATTAGACGTGCTTGATGGTTTAGAGACTATAAAGGTATGCATTGGTTATAGATATAAAGGAAAATTATTTAAAGAGTTTCCTTACTGTTTAGATAGTTTGGATAAGATAAAGCCGGTTTATAAAGAACTTTCAGGATGGAGTCAATCTATCAGTGGCATAAAGTTGTATAAGAACCTACCCTCTAAGACAAAGGCTTACCTTTCCTATCTTCAGGATGTTCTCAAAACAAAGATATCTATGGTCTCAGTAGGTTCTTCTCGGAAGGATACGATACAGGTTAGATTATGAAAGGGGGTGAAGGGATGAAAGGATTAGAGTTTGATAAACAAAAGCTAATAGAAAACATTGAGCTCCTCTTAGAGGCCATAAAACAGAGTGAAACCCAGATGGAGATTATCCAGAAGGAACTTAGCAACACGCAATGGTATTTGGGAGAAGAGAAGGCCAGATACGCAGAACTAGAAAGACAGCTAAACGAAAAAAGTTCTTACATACAGAGTTTAGAACAGGAACTGCAGAAACTGAGGCATCATTACGATGAGTCGCAATGGTATCTAGGAGAAGAGAAGGCCAGAAGAGAAAGGTTAGAGATAGAGTTAGACAACTCCCAAAAGAGGTGCCAAGATTTAGAGCTTCAGCTTAGCCAGTTGAAGACACAGTGTAATCTACTCCAGAAAGAGCTTGCCGATACACAGTGGTATCTGGGAGAAGAAAGGGCCAGACGCAGGGCTTTAGAGGAACAGTACAAAACAGTCTAAATTATTTTTTTAAATTTAATAACTAAAGATAATGGCTTTAGTAATAGGAGGTATTTTTTTAATTTTGTTTGTTGTTCTATCCCTACACCTTATTCTTAAAGGATTCAAGTATGAGTTAGGGGCATTAAAAAAGATGTCAGAAGAAACAAAGCTAAAGGTAGATAGTTTTATTAACAGACAGATTGAGGATATTACCAAGATCAAATCAGATATAATAAGAGATATTGAAGAACAGAGGGTAATTGTAGAAGATATAAAGAAGACAAAAGAGACGATTATAAGATTAGAGAGTGAATATAATGCGCGCAGGCAGGAAGAATCCAAGGCATGGAATCGCTTAGAGAAATTAGAGAATATAATTGCAGGTACTCAGACAAAAGGCCAAGCCGGTGAGGCGATAGTCTTTGAGCAGTTAAGTAAATTTCCTTCTGATATGATGGATTCGCGTTTCTCTCCCGGTTTCAATAAAGAGGTAGAATACGCCCTGGTTTTGCCTGACCAGAAACGTCTACCCATAGATGCGAAATTTCCCACTGAGGTATTACAGAGGGCACAAGAATTGGAAGGGCAAGGCCAGATAGAAACTGCCCGTAGCCATATAGAAGAAACAATTAAAAGAAAGGTAAAAGAGGTCTCTGGATACATTAACCCATCTGTGACTACTGATATTGCTATCTGTGCTATTCCTGATGGAATGTATAGGTATTGCAGTGGTATACTTTCCTCTGCCTATAGATACAGCCGTGTGATAATTGTGCCTTACTCTATGCTTATACCATTTCTCTTAGTATTTTATCGGCTATATCTAGTCCAATTTCAGACCCGTTCTTTAGACTTACAGAGATTTCTTTCTCAGATAACCAATCTTGATAAAAAGGTAGATGATATGAGTTTAATACTTAAGAATAGTATTGATAGGGCAGTCTCTATGCTTATCAATGCCTCTTCTGAGTTAAGGGACCACCTCTCAGGCCTGAAGACTGCTTTAGCCCATATACCTACGGTAGAAGTTAAAGAGAAATCAATAAATTCTCCTCAGGGATTAGATAAAAAGATACCATAAAGTAAATATCTTTGATATCTTGCAGTTCATTGACTTAGTTAGATTAGAGTATCTGCAAGGAGGTCAAGAAATGGATACTGGCAGAATTTCTAATGGGGGTATAGCGGCTGTACTTTCTTTTATTTTTAATGGCTTGGGTCAACTCTATAATGGTCAAATTTTTAAGGGTTTGACAATTGTATTCCTTTCTTCTGCGAGTATGATTGTAGTTCTAATGGGAGCTTTGCTTTTTGGATTTAGTCTTATAGGAAGAGTGTTGTTTTCTGGTCAGATTATCTGGGGACTATCCTTATTTATCTTGGGTATAATCTCTATCTGTGTGATAGGGATATATAGCATTGTGGACGCCTATACCTATCATAAGTCAAGGTCTTAAGAATATCTACAAGAATCAAGATAAGCTCTAAAGTAACCTTTTAAGTAGGATTCTCCCACTGTGGCTAACGTGATAATGCCAGTATTACCTTCAGATAGAAATAATCCGTATCCCATAGCAGGGTTTTATTTTCAGGGTCTGGTATATGCTTTTTCTAAAAGAATAGATGGTAATATGTCTTTAGTTTATGGAGATACAAAGGATGTCATACTTAATCGTAAAAATTTTCTCCGTAGATTAAATATTAACTACCAAGACCTAGTCTGCGCAAAACAGGTTCATGGCAGTAATGTAGTTTACGTAACAAAAGAAGATAAAGGTAAAGGCACATTATCTTACCAGACCGCAATTTGTGATACAGATGCCTTAATCACTGACCAGAAAGGTATTGCCTTGGCTGTACTTACTGCTGATTGTCTTCCTGTGTTTTTATATGACCCGAATACACTTTGTATCGGTTTGGTGCATGCCGGTTCAAAGAGCACTCAGAGAAAAATAACTACAAAAACCTTGCATCTAATGCAGCAGAGGTTTAATGTCAATCCCCAAAATTTATATGTAGGATTTGGTCCTTGCATAAGAAAATGTTGCTATGAAATTAAAAAAGATTTTGCTGAATACTTTAACTATGGCCTTTTCTTGCAGGATGAACGCTACCATCTAGATTTGGCAGCCATAAATAAGAAAGAACTTTTAGAAGCAGGGGTCAGAGAAGAAAACATTTTTGATTGTCAAATATGCACATCCTGCCAGAGTAAGAATTTTTTTTCTTACCGTAAAGAGGGCTCCTCTTGCGGTAGAATGATGTCAGTGATAATGCTCAAATGATTCCCCTGAGAGACGAAAATCCAACCAGAACCTTACCCTTCTTTACTATAATTATAATTTTAATAAACGCGTTAGTATTCATCTATGAGTTAACACTAGGATATGCCCTCCAAGATAAAATTATGCAGTTTGCAGTTGTGCCGTATAATCTATTACATAATATGCTCGACCCTAAGGTTATACTGACCTTAATTACCTCTTTATTTTTCCACGCCGGATTTGCCCATATATCTGGCAATATGCTGTATCTATGGGTATTTGGGAATAATATTGAAGACAGGCTTGGGCACATAAAATTCATACTGTTTTATTTAGGTTGCGGTATTATAGCATCCTTGGGTCAAGTTATAGTTAACCCGGATTCAAAGTTACCCATGCTTGGTGCAAGCGGCGCAGTCTCAGCAGTATTAGGTGCTTATCTTATTCTGTATCCTCGGGCAAATGTTTTGGTGCTCATTCCATTATTTTATTTTTGGAGGATAGTCAAAGTCCAGGCTGGTTGGTTCTTACTCTTTTGGATACTCTTACAATTTTTCTCTGCCACTGCATCATCTCTCTTAACGGAGACAGTAGAACAGGGCGGAGTGGCTTGGATAGCGCACATTACAGGATTTTTCGCCGGCATACTATTTTTGAAATTACTTTTGCCAACCAGAAGACGTATAATCCTAGGATAGGTATGAATCGTTATTATTTAGAATTTATCTTGAATGCCAACGATATATCAGACCAGATGCTTAGGGATGCCCTTATGGAATTTAGTGAAGGACTGGAGATCCATCAGATTTTATCTGGTAATGCTGACCAGGGACAGTATTTTAAAATAAATATGTACACGCAAGACCCGAAGATAATATTTGATATCTGTTTGCAATTCGGAAGGATAAAGTCAGTTAAAGTTGAAGAAGAGCCTCGTAGCAGTATCTTGTAAAGTAAGAGCTTTCTTTTGAGGTTAAAAGAGGCAGAAGGGGGTATAAAATATGTCTAAGGCATTAGTTATCTATTATTCTCAGACCGGTAATACCAAAAAGATGGCAGAGTTCGTCAGTGAAGGCCTAAAGGCAGAAGGTATAGATGTGGTTTTAAAGGATGTCCAAGAGACAAAAGCAGAAGAGCTTCTTCAATACGCAGGGATAATTATTGGCTCTCCCACATATTATGGTACCATGGCAGCTGCAATCAAAAAGCTCTTAGACGATTCTGTCGCCTTTCACGGCCAATTGGAAGGGAAGGTTGGCGCAGCCTTTTCTTCCAGTGCCAATGTGGGGGGAGGAAACGAGACCACAATCTTAGATATCTTGAATGCTATGCTTATACATGGTATGATTATACAAGGTTCATCTGAAGGAGACCATTATGGTCCAGTAGCTGTGGGCGCACCTGATAGTTGCGCAAGACGGCAGTGTATTAGATTGGGCCAAAGGGTAGCGAGATTAGTAAAGGCTTTAAGTATTTAAGGATATGTACATAGTAATTATTGTTTCTACATCTTGTAAAAAAGAGGCAGAGCGTATCGCCCAGGCAGTAGTAGAGCATAAATTAGCTCCTTGCGCAAACATCATTGACAATTGCGAATCTATATTCTGGTGGAGGAAAAAGATTGAAAAGACGGAGGAGACAATTTTGTTATTAAAGTCTAAGAAGTCAAACTTTAATAATATTGTCAGATTAGTTAAATCTTTACATAGTTATGAGGTGCCTGAGATTATTGCTTTGCCTATCGTAGATGGTAACGCCGATTATCTGAGGTGGATAGATGAGTCTGTCAGGAGGTCCCATTGATTATATAGCAGCATTTTTGGGAGGCTTGATGGTGAGTTTTACACCTTGCGTATACCCGCTTATACCGGTCAGCGCAGGCTTTATCGCAGCAGAGTCGGGCAATAGTAAACTTAAAGGATTATCCTTAAGTCTCATCTATGTTACTGGGATAGCTATAACCTATTCTATATTGGGTCTGGCTGCATCTTTGACAGGTAAGTTATTTGGTTTTATCAGTTCCTATCCTTTAACCTATATTTTGGTAGGAGGTGTTATTATATTCTTTGGCTTGGCTATGCTTGACCTATTTGGTTTATCTTTACCTGGTTTATTTAAAGTATTACCTTTAAAGAGGAAAGGTTATATTTCTATCTTTTTGCTAGGGCTAACTTCAGGATTGGTTATTGGTCCCTGCACCACGCCTGCATTGGCAGCAATACTAGTTTATCTAACTACTCGCCAGAATATTGTTTATGGTATGACGCTCTTATTTGTTTTTGCTTACGGGATGAGCGTTATCTTAATACTGGTGGGCACTTTTAGCTCTTTGATTGTGAGTTTGCCTAGATCTGGAAGGTGGATGATATATATCAAAAAACTCTGCGGGATGATTATATTGGTAGGTGGTTTATACTTTATCTTTGAAGGGATTAGGAGATTAGGATGAGAGGGTTAAAGACCCGGCTTAAGGTAGTCTTTATATTGGTTGTCCTTTCTTTAACCTTTTATAGTGATTTTAGTTTTAGTGGTACTGTACAGTTCGCAACAGACTTCAGTCTACATGATACAGAGGACAATCTCATTAGACTTAACAGTTATAAAAATAAACAAGCTGTGCTTTTATTCTTTTGGACAACCTGGTGCCCTTATTGTCGAGCACAGATAGAGACACTAAATGCGCAATATGCCGAATTGATAAAAGATGACATAGTATTATTAGGCATAAATGTGGGAGAGTCTATCTATAAGGTCAAAAGATTCCTTAGGGATCATTCTGTGCTTTATCCAGTTCTTTTGGACGAAGATACCTATGTGGCTTATCTGTACGGTATTATCGGTGTACCAACCTATATACTCATAGATAAGAATGGCCGTATTTTATTTAGGGATAATTATCTGCCCGAATTAGAAGAATTAAGAAATTTAAACTTAAGCAATTAGTATATGCGAGATGTTTTTAGCATATCTGACGCCGTATCCTTGCTGAAAAGCTAATTGAATTTAACCAGATATGGAATATTTTCAGGCGTCTGAGGCAGAGACCAGTTTTCAATTATGAATTACGG